>CAJUKA010000002.1:0-26198 GCA_910586585.1 uncultured Lachnospiraceae bacterium | reverse complement strand
TGAGAGGAACTTTCATTCAAAAAAACTCCCATCAAAGTTCCTCTCGTGCGTCTTTACTATCCAACAGAAAAAATTTTTCAAAAACAGTTGATATTTTTTAGCTGGACTAAAGCTTCTCGAATTTCTTTGACTTCCGCTCCAATAACACCATTTTTTACAAAAATCTGCACGTTATCTCCTAAATTCGTGCGATGAATATCATTCAAAACCTTGTGATTCTCATCTTCTACATATGCATAACCCTGGCTAAGCTTTTCAAGTGGGGACAATCCCTTTAGCTTCTCTGCATACAGCGCCATCCTATATTTTTGCCGATCCAAAATATCTCCCATAAGCCCCGAAAGCTTTGTTTCTAAATCTAACGCATACATCCGCTTTTGTTGGATCTGATTTGCAGGACTTAAATATTTTGTCTGAAGCTGCAATGTCTGTAGTCTAATTTTTTGTTTTTGAATCTTTTGTGAAATCGCGTGGTTTAATGTTGATTGGTATCTTTCAAGCTTCTCCATAAGCTGTGAAAAATCATACACTGCAAGTTCTGCTGCCGCCGATGGCGTCGGCGCCCTCAAATCTGCAACAAAATCAATAATTGTTGTATCGGTTTCATGTCCCACAGCGGATATCACAGGCGTGCGGCAATCAAACACTGCCTGCGCAACTGCTTCCTCATTAAATGCCCATAAATCTTCTATGGAACCGCCGCCTC
The DNA here is from genome assembly GCA_910586585.1 of uncultured Lachnospiraceae bacterium. Classification (GTDB taxonomy): domain Bacteria; phylum Bacillota; class Clostridia; order Lachnospirales; family Lachnospiraceae; genus COE1. The sequence goes on along the minus strand of CAJUKA010000002.1, from coordinate 25,492 downwards.
TACCTACAATCATCACATCAACACCAAGGTGCTCCAATGCGAAAATACCTTTTATAATGCTTTCTGCTGCCTGACTTCCCTGAACAATTGCAGGATACAAAATAATCTGAATATAGGGATTTCTTCTTGTCGCAATATTGATAATATCTCTCACTGCTGCCCCTGTAGGCGCTGTGACAACTCCAAGCGTTTTGATATACTTTGGAATAGGCTGCTTGTATTCCTGAGCAAACATGCCCATCTCCTCTAGTTTTCGCTTCATACAGTCAAACTTTTCGTATAGTACCCCCGCGCCGTCAAGGGCTATCTGTTTGGCATAAAGCTGATATTTTCCATCTCTTTCATACACGTCAACAGTACCGCCAACCACTACCATCTGCCCTTCTTCCAACCTGAAAGAAAGTCCGGTACGGCTGCCGGCAAACATAACACAGGCAATAACCCCTTTTGTATCTTTTAGTGTAAAATAAATATGCCCCGATGAATGGTATTTGCAGTTGCTTACCTCACCTTTCACAAAAACAGACCGCAGCATATAATCCTGCGTGAACATGTTCTTGATATAGGAATTTATCTGGGCAACCGTGTAGACATTCTGCCTCACAAATATGCCTCCGTTTTGAACGAATCCAATAATCAGCGCTATGCAAACTTTGCAAGCACACCATTGACAAAGGCGGAAGACTCATCCTTTCCAAACTGCTTGGCAAGCTCAACTGCTTCATTGATGGCAACTCCTGTGGGCACCTCTTCATCAAAGACAATCTCATATACTGCAAGTCTTAGAATCGTAAGGTCTACTTTGCCCATTCGCTGTGTTGTCCAGCCTTTTGCCTGTTTGTTGATCATCTCGTCTATCTCTTCTAGTTTTTCTATGATATTTTTGCTTTTCACAGAAATATAGTTTGCGTCTTCACTGATAATCTCGTATTCTTCCGACTTCAAATTTTCAAAGAAAAACTGCTCCTGTTCTGGCATTTCTTCTTTGTCATGAAACTCTATTCGGAAAATAAATTGAAATATCAGTTCTCTAAGCTTTCTTCTACTCATTTGTTTTTTCATTTGATTATTTACCTTCTGCCATTTTAATTCCCACAATTCTGATATTGACATCTGAAACCTTAAAACCAGTCATGGTTTCGATGGCATTCTTTACTTTTTCTTGCACCTTGTTGCACGTGGTAGGAATATTGAAACCATATTCAAGCGTTACAGCAAGATCCACAGACACCGTACTATCCAGGATATCAATTTTCACTCCTTTTGTCTGCTTCTTCATACCGACCTTGCCCATCAGCTCATTTGTAATATTTCCAACCATAGCACTCACACCGTCCACTTCTGTTGCTGCAAGTCCTGCTATCATGGCTACAACGTCGTTAGCAATCTTTACTGTACCGAATTCTTCATTTACGGATACGCAGCCGCCCTTCTCCATTTCCTTCTCCATGGTTTTTTCCTCATTTCTGTGCGGCTTTTTGCATATAATGAGTTTGCGGATGCCGCACAGACACAAACTCTGCGTGAAATTCAGAATTTCTCACTTGTTTCTAATTATATCAAAACACTGAAATTTTGCATAGTATTATCTTATATTTATTATTTCCATTCTTTTTGACCCTATGCCAAAGTCAGCCTTTATATTGTCAATAAATATCCCAAAAACTGATTGTCTGTTGATTTTCGTTGCATGTATACGAGATACTTGTCCCTTGTTTGTTTACAAAATCAAATATTTTCTGAGACTCTATCAGATTTTGCACCATAATCGCATAGGTTTCTATACTGCACTTAATTGTCACATATCCCGCTTCTCTGGCAGCATCACTGTCAAATATCTGTGCAAGCTGCTGCTCATCATACCCTTCCAAAAACAGCCCTTCCCGCACAAAATAATTATCCTTTACTGCAGTGCATTGAGGAAGTTCTACTACTTTTTCAATGGAATGTGTTCTGGTTATCTCATCTGTTGTCACCAGAAAATAATCATAATTAATAGAAGGAACAAATTCGTCCAAGCCATCCTCTGAATTGTTCGAAGTATATGATGCATCACCCCAAGTTGGGTCTAAGTAATAATATTCATCATTTACCCGTACCAAATTCCACCCATGACGCTCCCCATTTGTGAAGCCTGCCACAATAAGACATTGTATCTGCGCCTTTTGCAGCATATATTGCATCGCTTTGGCATATCCTTGACAAACAGAGCGGCCTTCCAAAAATACCGAACAAATATTCTGATTGTTTGCAGCATTCTTGTCATACTCTGTATGGTCAATCAGCCATTCATACAGAAATTTGACGGTACTGTATTCGTCTTCGTTGAGCGGAACCTCACGAAAACATTCCTCAAGGCTCTGTTCAATCAAAACCTGCGTCTGCATAACCTCTTGTTTTGTCATAGAAAAAGTTCCGCTGAACGTAATATTTGTGACAATATTATTGGTGGTGTACTCTGTATACTGGTATCCCTCCACATAAAAAAATTCTGGATGGTCATTCATTACGCAGGCAAACACCAAATCCAAAACCGACTTGTCTACGGTGGAAAGTGGTGTATCCTGCTCTAAATCTGTCAGAGAATCCAGCATTTCAAGATAGATCTGCTGTTTGTCTGCATCAAGACAATGATATGCATAGTAAAGCTCTGATACTTCTCTTATCTGCGGTTCTTCTTCGCTCTGTGAGTCTTGTTCTGCCGTTTCAAGCTCCTGTGTTTCCGGCATGTCAGGCTCGTACTCGCGCGTCTCTCCCTGCATAAAATACTGCAAGTTCTCCTCAAAAGAACATCCCTGCACAAAAAGAATGATACTTACAAGCAGAACTGGCCATAATCGCATTGTCTTTCTTTTCATTGATTACTCTTTTTACTCCTAATTTCTTCCAAATTCTGAAAGCACAAGCCCTTTATTTCGGTCAAGCGTCATGCCAATGCTCCACTGATTAATGAACAACAACAGCGGATTCCCTTTCAAATCTTGTATCTTCTTCATATCAGAAGTTCCTGAAAGCTTGTCTAATTCTATCTCGTCTTTGTTCTCTATCCATCGAATATATTCATATGGAAGTGATTCCAACTTGATTTCTACATTGTATTCATTTTCCAGACGATACTTGAGCACATCAAACTGCAGTACCCCCACAACACCGACTATAATCTCTTCCATACCTGTGTTGAATTCCTGAAAAATCTGAATTGCACCTTCCTGTGCAATCTGGTAAACACCTTTGATAAACTGTTTTCTTTTCATCGTGTCAACCTGTCTGACTCTTGCAAAATGCTCTGGTGCAAATGTTGGGATTCCTTCATAGCAAATATTACTTTTGGGCGCACACACGGTATCGCCTATTGCAAAAATTCCTGGGTCAAAGACGCCTATAATATCTCCTGCATATGCCTCATTCAATATTTTCCGCTCATCTGCCATAATCTGCTGTGGCTGTGACAGTCTCATCACCTTGCCGCCCTGCACATGCTTCACTTCTTCCCCTGCGTCAAACTTGCCGGAACAAATACGCATAAATGCAATTCTGTCACGATGTGCTTTATTCATATTGGCCTGTATTTTGAATACAAAAGCAGAGAATGCATTGCTAACAGGGTCAATGCTCTCATCCTGTGATTTTCTTGGAAGTGGCGTCGTTGCCATTTTTAGAAAATTCTGCAAAAACACCTCCACCCCAAAATTGGTGAGCGCTGAACCAAAAAATACAGGGGTCAGTTTTCCTTTTCTCACTTCCTCAATATCAAATTCTGCACTTGCCCCATCAAGAAGATCGATCTCATCTCTCAATACAGAAAGTGCCTCGCTGCCGATATGCTCTAATAATAGTTCTTCGTTATCCATTGGCAGAATGGTTGTCTCTCCTTCTTTTGTCCCTTTTTGGGTATCCGAATAAGTAAGCACATGATTCTCGTGTCTGTCATAGACTCCCTTAAATCGTTTTCCGGAACCAATCGGCCAATTTATCGGGCAGGTTGCTATGCCAAGCTCCTTTTCAATCTCGTCGAGAAGCTCAAATGTATCGTTGGCATCCCTGTCCAACTTATTGATAAAGGTAAAAATTGGTATCCCTCTCATGCCGCAAACTTTAAACAGCTTTCTTGTCTGTGCCTCGACACCTTTTGAGGCATCAATCACCATAACCGCAGAATCTGCTGCCATCAATGTTCGGTACGTATCCTCTGAAAAATCCTGATGTCCTGGAGTATCTAAGATGTTAATGCAGTATCCATCATAGTTAAATTGCAGCACTGAGGAAGTCACAGAGATTCCTCTTTCCTTTTCTATCTCCATCCAGTCGGATACTGCATGTCTCGCTGTTGCTTTCCCTTTTACACTTCCGGCAAGATTAATTGCTCCTCCATAGAGCAAAAACTTTTCCGTCAAAGTTGTTTTGCCTGCATCAGGATGTGATATAATGGCAAAGGTTCTCCGCTTATTTATTTCCTCTTCAATATTACTCACTTATGTGTCCTCCGTCTGTGTTGTACATACTCGTACCAGCTACCTTGCTCTCTACAGCCAGATAATCAAGCACGGTAGCTGCAATATCTGAAAATGTTTCTCTTGTCCCATAGTTGATCGGTTTTACATTCCTGCCATACATAATGAACGGCGTATGCTCTCTTGTATGGTCTGTGGAAGCCAAATATCCCGGATCACAGCCATGATCTGCTGTAAGCATCAGCACATCATCTTCGCGAAGCTTGTCCAAAATTTCAGGAAGCTTCTCATCAAAATAAGTCATTGCCTTGGCATAACCGTCAATATCTCTACGATGCCCATACAGCATATCATAATCAACCAAATTGACAAAACACAATCCCTCGAAATCTTTGTCAAGATATTCGAGCGTGCGCTCTATGCCTTCTGGATTACCGCTTGTATACACAAATTCCGTAATCCCTTTTCCTGCAAAAATATCGTTAATTTTTCCAACGGCAATCACATCTTTTCCTGCTGCTTTGAGCTGATCCAACATGGTAGTCTTCGGCGGCAGCAGCGAATAATCATGACGATGTGATGTTCTCGTATAATTGCCAGATGTTCCAACAAATGGCCTTGCTATCACGCGTCCAACTCCATGTTTGCCCTGAAGCATGGCTCTTGCCTTTTTGCAATAATCATAAAGCGTCTCAAGCGGCACAATCTCCTCGTGGGCAGCAACCTGAAATACGCTGTCTGCGGAAGTGTATACAATCAAATTGCCCGTTTTTACATGTTCATCACCATAATCCATAATTACTTCTGTTCCCGAATATGGCTTATTGCAGAGTATCCCCCTGCCTGTCAGCTTCATAAATTCATCTAGTACATCCTGTGGAAATCCGTCAGGATACGTTGGAAGCGGATTTTCTGATATCATTCCAGCAATTTCCCAGTGTCCAATTGTAGTATCTTTTCCCTTGGACGCCTCCTTCATTCTTGCAATTGCCGCAAGAGGAGCCTCCTCCATCTCCTGATTCTGGCATTTCACACCTTCAATATTAAAAAGCCCCAGTTTTTTCAAGTTTGGCACATGAAAAAATGAGCTGGCAGAAACGGACCCTATGGTATTGGTTCCCTTATCTCCATAGGCATCCGCATCTTTCATCTCACCGATTCCAAAACTATCCAAAACTATCAAAAATACTCTTTTCATAAGTACTCCTTTCCGCTAAGGTACTCATAGCACTGTATATACCATGAGTCCATTTGCCAATTTGTTCTTTAGTATACCATATTTATCCTGTGAATTCCACACCTTTATTGTGCGCCTGACACCGTTATTATGATATTTTCTGCCGCAATATTCGTTTTTCTCTGTACAATATCTATAATTTGCGCTGTTTGTGCCTCTGTCAGGCTTGCTGCTTCCACCATAACATCTGCTGAATCGCCGCTGATGCTAACCACCGTTTGGGTAAATCCCTTTGCTTCAAGAAGCATCTGTGCGTCTGATTCCTTCTGCGCTGTTTCTGTCAATGTTATCATGCTGTTGACAGCATCCTTTTTTGCATCTTCTGTCAAATCATCACTATTGATAATTTCCATAAGAGATTCTTTGTTTTGTGCTCTTGTCTGCTCTTTTAACAGTTTTGCTCCAGAGAGTGTTGATACCCCTGATGCACTTGTAAACACTGCCTCTCCTGGTATTTCCTGCTCAATAACAGTAGCTCCTGACTCTTCTGTATTTGCGGCAAGCACTCCGTCAGCATTATCTACAGCCGAAGGATCGTTTGTGACACTGCCAGAAGCCGCAGCCATATCGCTGTTCAAATAATTATCTGTTATCGTCGCATCATCTGTATCGAGACTCAAAATGTCCCCGTCTGTTCCTGTAACTGCTGCAAGTTCAGAATAATCTGTTATCGTTCCGTCTGTATCCTCTCTGAGGGATATCGCATACATATCCTCATCTGAGATCTCATATGTAAGTTCTTTGTCGCTTCCATCCACAGATATGAAGTCCTCTTCCCCAATCTTGGTGCCGGCAAAGTTCAGATAACCTGCTACCGCAATCATTACTGCCAGTGCCGTAATCATAATCTGGTTTTTTCTTAATATTTTTTTCACCAAACCATATCCTTCCTCTTACTTCTCTTTGCTAATTCTATCTTATTCACTAGGACCGCTTCTTAGACTAAGGAACTGAAAATTTATTTAAGCCCATATACTATCCTAATTCAAAAATTGTGACAGAAGCATTTATGAAACATTTTCTGACTGCATAGGCAGCACTTCGATCTTATTTGCCTCCACACCATACAATGCCATTACAAGCCTGACTATTTGAAGTTTCACTGCCTCATTCGATGCTCCCTTTGCCGCAATGACCACCCCATCAATTGCGGGTCCCTTTGTCTGCGAGATAAACGGCACTTCATCTCCATTTGCATTTGTTGTATACACTGTGGATTCTTCTTTTTTTAAGTCACTGCTGTCGCCGCTTGTACTGCTTGAAGTTGGGTTATTTTTCTCAACAATAAATTCTTGCGAACTTTTCATATATATAAGAACCTTCACGTCACCCACCCCTTCCACATTCATCAGAAAGTCTTCCAATTCCTTCTCTAGACCTTTTTTGTATTTGTCAAGCGCCGCGTTTTCCAGCTTTGTATCCGCAATTCCCAAATCCGCAGAACCGCCAGACAAAGATACATCTGTACTTTTCTTGTTTTTATAACTACCGTTATCTTTATTGACCGGCAGTAAAATCACGAAAATCAGGATTCCGCTCAGAAAAAGAATCAGCATTGTTTCCTTCGGCGGTTTGCTGTTTCCGCTGCCCAGAATCCTGCTCAGTCTGCCCATAATCTTCTCCTTCATTTGCTTCACCCCCATTCCTGCTGTCATATTCCTTGTATGCCTCATTCAAAATTTTATCTCCCCAAAGTTCCTGTTCATAATATGCCTCACCTTCATCAATAGCATCCGCCTCTGTCATTTTTCGCCATTCCTGTTCCCACTTTAAATACAATTTATCTGCTTCATAGAAAGACGCTTCCATATTTCCTACAAAAGAAAAAATAAGATTGCAGCAAATACACATTGTCAGCAGATAAGAAAACAATTTCAGATACTTTTGGTATGCACTGCCTTCTGTAAGCTGCAGCAGACACTGAAAACAGATAACAACATACACAAGTTTTCTGAGTTCTACGGCAAAAAGTTCCATTCCATCACCTCTTGTTTGGTTCGATAATAACCTTCTTGATTCCGCTGTGCAGCATCATCCATCCAGATGGCTGCGTTTTCAGACGCTTTGGAAATCCTTTACATGATCCCGCTGCTTGTAGCGTTTGTAACAACTGCAATGGTCACAAAAAATAAGGTTGTCACTGTGATTAACATTCTTAGCAGCATAAACCCTGCATCTGATATATATTCCACACATTTTGCCATCTGTTTTTCGCCGCATACTCCGCCAAGCGCTCCACTTACTTTGATAACAAGCAGTATCATAAATGCACGGAGAACAGGCGCCGCTATCAAAAGTACAAGCAGTACTAGTATCAAAACACCAAGACTGTTTTTTACTGCGATTGCCGAGGCTAATGTAACACTTGATACCGACTCAACAATATCACCGATTCCAGGAATCGCACCTGCTGTTTTATGTATTGCCGCGACATTTGCTTTATCAATTGCAGGTGTTATGATAACTTGCAAAATACTACTGCCCGACATCAGCACCACCATTGTTTTGAGCGACCACTGCACCACCTTTTTGATAATTTCCATAATTCCCTTAAAACGGTCCTCGCCCCAAATGCTTTCTACAACGCCAAGCATCACATATGTTTCTATAACAGGAACAAGTGAAGCAGCTACAATTCCTTCTATCAGACAGATAAAGCCCAGCAAAAGTTTGTGAAAAATCAGTGCTGTAAGTCCAGAGCCAGCCGCTGCTATGCATATCATATATGCAGGTATGATCAAATTTAAAAATTCAATCATCTGCGCCATTGCATGGTCAACAATCTTTAAAACATCGTGAAATGCATCAATCAAAACAACCAACTGGCAGATTGTCAAAAAGGTTTTGGCAGCTTTTGCCGCTCCATCATTTTTGAATGCCGCCATCAGATTACTGACAATAGCAGATAGTATAAATAACACAAGAATTGCTATAAACAGTCTTTTCCATCCATAAATAACACTCGATATTGATTCTGCTATATATTTCCAGAACATTCCAGGTTCCAGTACCCAGTTTCCCTTCAAAACATCTTCAATAAAGTTGATAGAATTTATTTTTTCCCCAGGCAGAAGTTCTTTCAAAAGTTCATCCAAAACGTCCAGATCAGGAAGTATGTCCAACTCACTCCAAAGGCTTATTTCCTGGCTCATCCCATCATTCCCTCAATCATGTCAATCATCATTCTAATCACTGGAAATCCCGCTACCATGATCGCTACTTTTCCAAAAATCTCAATATGGCTGCTCAATACAGAATATCCGGAATCCTTGCACAGATTTGCTGCAAAATCACAGATATAGGTAATCCCGATCAATTTCAAAAGCAACGTCATATAAACAGCATTTTCACCAAGCAGCGCTTTCCAGCCTTCTACCTCAGCCATCACATGTTCTAATATGCCAAGCACTCTTATCGCGATAAAAAAACTTACCAAAAGAATAATCAATGTGGCAAACTCCGGCTTATCCTTTCTGATAATCAGCACTGCAAATAACCCTGCCATAGCAAGTACACAAACCTGAATCATACGCTTCTCCTATATGTCCTGTTCACAATCCAAACAAATCCTGTATCATCTCAAAAAGTTCATATATATATGGAACGATCCATGAAAGCACCAGCACCAGCCCAGCGAGACTTATTAGGAATGCGTGCTCCTCTCTGCCGCTATGCTTTAATACCTGCCCCAGTATTGTTATCAGTATGCCAACTGCTGCTATCTTGAATATCAGACTGACTTCCATTTTCATCCCCATTTCTCTTTGATACTACAAAAACAAAATAATACACAAAATTCCTGTCAGCGTACTAAGCGCTTTAATAAGCCTGCTATTTTCATCTTTTTTCACTGTAAGCCTGTCTATCTCTCTCTCAAGTTCCGCTTCAAAAAGCTCAAGCGTCCCTACCTGCATTCTGTCACCCTCGCACACAAAGCAATCTCCCATTTTTTCCAAATAAGCAAGCACGTTCTCAGATATCTGTGTTTTTCCATGCAGACTGCAAATTGTTTCCCGCCAAAGACTCGGCAGTGGTTTTCCCTCCCGCTCTTTCATTTTATGGGAAATATCGGATAGAATGACATCATATGGCGGCTGAATCTTTTCTGCAATAATATCAAAGATTTCTTCCATTGGCCTGTGCAGATAGGTAATCTCCCCTATCATATAAATAAGAATCTGCTTTTGCAGTTTCAAATGCTGTATGTCGCTGCTCATTTCTCTACATAACGACCATCCAAAACCGAGCGCACCTGTCATTACGCAGGTACCTGCAACAAATTTTTGCCACATAACTGTTTCCCCTCTCTGTCAAAAATCTGAAAATACCTGTCCATTCTTTCATTTATTGACAATACGATAAACCGATCTATCAACTTCAAACGAAGTATTTTTTCTATTTCTTCCTTTTGGGAAATATCCGCAATAGAACTTCCATGAACCGTTGCAAGGACACTACAACCACTTACTCCAGCATGAAGAACTGCATCTGCGTCCTCATATTTTCCAATTTCATCTATAGCCACCACTCTAGGCGAAAATGTCCGAACCAAAATATCTATTCCATACTTTTTGGTGCCTCCTGTCACCAAATCTGTGCGCTTTCCACAATCAAGAGAAGCGCTTCCTCTGTATGCCCCTGACAATTCTCCTCTCTCATCTACGACACCGACATTGCACCCTCTCTGTCCGCAGCAGCCATCTGATAACAGACGGATGATATCCCTTAACAGCGTGGTTTTGCCAATTCCAGGCGGCGAAATGATCAATGTGCTGAACACCTGCCCTTTCACACATTCATGATAGAGATATGGCATAACATTTTTTGCAATATTAATCATTTCATGTGCAATACGAATATTCATATATTTCACATATTTGACAATATATCGTCCTTCTGAAAGCACCAGCTCTCCCGTAATACCAATACGATGCCCTCCCTCTACCGTCAGATATCCCTGTCTTCTTTCCTCATCATATGCATACACTGAATCATGGCAGAGGTATTGAAAAATATCTTCCAACTCTCTGTCTCTATATACAAAAGCAAGTGTTATCTCTTCTTCTGCCAGAATCATTACCGGTTGATTTGCCCGTATTCGGATTTCTCTTACTTTATTCTTATCAAACCGCAGCCTTTCCCATTCTGCTCGCAGTCTGTCCGGAAAAAACATGGACAGTTCTTTCTCTCTTTTCATTTCACTCTCTCCTTTTTCAACTATGATGCACTTTCATCATCTTTTTGTACCTTGTATTCCGTGTGTATAACATTTGCTGTCAAACTTTCCTTGTCCATACCTCAATATATGTCCGCAAATTCAAAATATTACTCTAACCGTGCGATGATTTCAGCAACGTTTCTTTAAGCCAATAACAGACGCACACAAATTTACAGTGAAATAAGACACTTGACAGCTTAAATCCGGCGCCAAAAACACTTTAATCCGTGTTTTTAATCGAGTTCCTCACCACATGGATCTTGGTACAAAAATTGTTTTTAGAGTTTTTTCTGAATATTCTCTGCTTACCAGGAATATTGCAACCACCGCCATAACAAGCGAACCAAGACCCGTACATAAAACAACAGGCAGAGAGAAACATTCCCTGCCTGCATATACATCATTGATATTCTTTGCGCTTTTTATGTGTCATAATATCTGCCAATCGAGTCGGCAGAGGTATATGACTTTCTTTTGTTGTCAATCTGACCGTCATTTCCATAGCAGTATCCAAATCAATTGCATTTCCAACTGACAAAAAAACTGGTTTTACATTCATATGAGTACGCAGTGCCCGCCCATAGATTTCATGGTTCTTTTTGATATCCGTGAATGCCCCTGCTGTATTTGATGGCATATCAAAATACACATCCTCTATTTTATAATAACTCTTTGCTATGCCAATCGTTGCTTTTTGTATCAAAATACCTGCATGTGTTGCCAGTCCCATATGTCTTGGGTGAAAGTATCCATTTCCATCAAAAAACAAAACATCTGGCACTGTTTTCAGCATTTTGTACGTCTCTAAAAATATTGGGACCTCCCGAAATGCCAAACAACCAGGTATATATGGAACTGTAATGATATCTTTGTAGCAAACCTCTTCAATGATTTCCAACGTGTGATAATCGATAATGACAATACAACAAACTGCGTATTCTGTTTCATTTTTCTTCCAATATGCTAAGTCTATTCCCGCCACTGTCCGAACCTGGTTTAAATTGATTGTATTTTTCAATACAATTTGTTTGGCTAAAACGATTTGTTCTTTGATATAATCTTTCTCTGTTTTTTCAATATTTTCACTCATTGCTTATTCCTTTAATATGCATTAACTATAACATCCCGTCTATACAAAAGAACACCTGCTTTGTGTATTTTATGATTACACAAAGTGGTGTTCTTTTCAGAATCAAAATGTTATACAAGTTTATTTCTGTGCTACATCTTTCATAGAAAAGCTGATTCGTCCCATTTTATCCTTTCCAAGACATACAACAGTAACCATATCGCCAAGTGTCAGTACATCTTCTATATGATTAATTCTTTCCTTGGAAATCTTGGAAATATGAACCATTCCCTCTTTTCCAGGAGCAAATTCAATAAATGCACCAAACTCCTTGATACTTACGACTTTTCCCTTAAAGACCTGGCCTTCTTCAAAGTCTGTTGTGATAATTTTTATCATTTCACAAGCCTTGTCCATCATTTTCTGATCGGTACCGCAAATGCTTACAAATCCATCATCTGTGATATCAATTCTGACGCCAGTCTGCTCAATAATCGCATTGATTGTCTTACCTCTTTGTCCCACCACATCACCAATCTTCTCAGGATTGATCTGGGTCTGAATAATCTTAGGTGCATACTGTCCAACAGTAGGTCTTGGCTGACTGATGCATGGCAGCATAATCTCATTTAAAATATACATTCTAGCATCTTTTGTCTTGGCAATTGCCTCCTCTACGATAGGTCTTGTCAATCCATGTATTTTAATATCCATCTGGATTGCTGTAATACCATCTTTTGTACCAGCTACCTTGAAATCCATATCACCAAAGAAATCCTCAAGCCCCTGAATATCTGTAAGAACAATATAATCGTCGTCTGTTTCTCCGGTAACAAGACCGCAGGAAATACCTGCCACTGGCTTCTTAATCGGCACACCTGCCGCCATCAAAGACATTGTAGACGCACAGATAGAACCCTGTGAAGTCGATCCATTTGACTCAAATGTTTCTGATACAGTACGGATTGCATATGGAAATTCTTCTTCTGAAGGAATTACGGGCACCAATGCTTTTTCAGCCAGTGCACCATGTCCGATTTCCCGACGTCCTGGGCCTCTTGAAGGCTTTGTTTCTCCTACGGAATATGATGGGAAATTATAATGATGCATATATCTCTTTTCAGTCTCATTCTCATCAAGTCCATCAATTTTTTGAACTTCTGATAATGGTGCAAGTGTTGTTATCGTACAAATCTGCGTCTGTCCGCGTGTAAACATTGCAGAACCATGCACTCTTGGAATAATATCTGTCTCTGCTGCAAGCGGACGAATCTGTGTCACAGCACGACCGTCTGGACGCTTATGATCTTTCAAAATCATTTTGCGCACAGTCTTTTTCTGATACTGATATACAGCCTCACCAAGAATAGCAAGCCACTCCTCATTGTCTGCAAATGCCTCTTCAAGCTTCTCTGTAATCTTTCTGATATTCTCTTCTCTTACCTGCTTCTCGTCTGTAAATACAGCCTCCTCCATTTCCTCGGGAGGAACGATTTCCTTTATTTTTGCAAACATTTCTTCTGGAATTGCACAACTTGTATATTCATGTTTTGCCTTTCCAATTTCTGCTACAATCTGATTGATAAATGCAATAATCGTCTGGTTGATCTCATGACACTGATAAATTGCTTCTATCATCTTCTCTTCTGGAATCTCATTTGCCCCAGCCTCTATCATGATAACTTTCTGGCTTGTAGAAGCCACTGTAAGCTGCAAATCACCATTTTTCCACTGTTCCTGATTTGGATTGATCACAAACTCACCATCCACAAGCCCCATCTGTGTTGTTGCACAAGGGCCATCAAACGGAATGTCCGAAATTGAAGCGACAATGGCAGAACCCAGCATCGCAACCAGCTCTGGACGGCATTCCGGGTCCACACTCATTACCATATTATTGAGCGTTACATCATTTCTATAATCCTTTGGAAACAGCGGACGCATAGGTCTGTCAATGACACGGCTTGTTAAAACCGCATTTTCACTTGCTTTGCCTTCTCTTTTGTTAAAACCGCCTGGTATCTTGCCAACAGAATATAATTTTTCCTCATACTCTACAGAAAGCGGAAAGAAATCAATTCCATCTCTTGGCTTATCTGATGCGGTAGCTGTACAAAGCACTGTCGTATCACCATAGTGCATCAGCGCTGCACCATTTGCCTGTGCTGCCACTCTTCCAATATCAATTGTCAATGTACGTCCTGCAAGTTCCATACTATATGCTTTGTAGGACTTGTCTTTCTTTTCGCTGAATGTCATATAATCCATATCAATCTCCTTTTCTTTGTGCGTAAATGCTTTTTCACATCCCTAGAAAGAAGTGTCGAAACTACTGAAAAAATGATAAACGCTGCTCATCCTCTTTTCAGTGGTCTCGAAGCAAACTTCTATCTAAGGAAGCTTTTTTGTTTCAATGTAACAGTTTCGGCTTCCTGTTAAAGGCATCCTAGCCTTCTTGCAATCAATTAAGCGACCTTTCTTCCCTGCTCGAACGCTGGACACAAGCTTTTCTCTCTGCGTCCATGTGCACAAAAAGAGCGGATACATTCCGCTCTTTCCATGCATAAGTATTCAAAAATTACTTTCTGATACCAAGCCTCTCAATAAGAGCACGATATCTCTCAATGTCTGTCTTCTTTAAGTAGTCAAGTAATCCACGTCTCTGACCTACCATTTTCAAAAGACCACGTCTTGAGTGATGATCCTTATAATTGATCTTTAAGTGCTCTGTTAATTCCTGAATTCTTGCTGTTAATATTGCAATCTGAACTTCCGGTGAACCTGTGTCGCCTGGTGTTCTGGCATACTCATTAATGATTGCCTGCTTTTTTTCCTTAGAAATCATTGTAAAAATCCTCCATTTTTATAATTGACTGCTGTATACTAAGCCTGGGTCGGAGTGTCCCGCCACTGAGTATCAGCTCATGTTAACCTTCCATAGTATAGCATACGAAACACAATTATGCAACACTTATTTATTTTCCCTACAAAAACCGTCTCACACTAGATACTGTACGATAATTTACGCTTGAAATCTTAATGCCTGTCTTTGGACTTGAAGCATGAATTACCTGGCCGTTGCCTATGTATATCGCCACATGATTCACATAACCGTTCTTTGCATAAAATACCAAATCGCCTGGCTGTGCTTCGCTCAAACTAATCTTTGTGCCAAGCTGTGCCTGTGATGCCGCATGATGTGGAAGGCTAACGCCATATTTTTTAAATATACTCAGCGTAAATCCTGAACAGTCCGCACCATTGGTAAGACTCGTTCCGCCCCATACATACGGATTTCCAACAAACTGTTTTGCATACTGTACAAGGCTTACACGTACATCAGAAACACCCTGACCATATAAAAGCTCTGTGAGCGTCACTGCTTTTTCAAGCCGCTCCTCAACATCCACATAATCACCGGAAACATATGCTTCTTCATCATCAAGCAAAAATTTAATCCAGCCATTATCCATGACTTCAACGACTTCAAGCTCTTCGTCCTGTGGTATCAGCGTAATCACCACAGAATCTGTATTTGGCTCTTCTCTTACTTTCAGCGTTTCTGTATTTACAATCGCTATCATGGAAGCCACTTCTTTACCTCTTGCAATCGCTTCCTCACCTGTATATAAAAACTCCGTGCTGCAATAGCCTTCTACCTTACCTGATTTGATATGCGCCCAGCCATTTTCATCTATTTCAAGAATTTCACAGGCTGCATCTTTTGAAAGCTTTCCTATCAACTTGCCATTTTCGTTTGGTTCCTGTCTGATATTTAAGTGATTATCAACATGCGCAATACCAAGATTGGTATATCCCCAATACTGAACAGGTTCTTCACTGCTTTCAGTAACATTTGTTATTGAATTATCTTCCGTTCCTGTATTGGCTGTATCTTGTACTATGGTGTCCAAAACCTGCCCTGCACCTGCTGACATAGAAACATCTGCGTCCACAGACCGCGCCATTTCTACAGGCACTATAGATTCTCCCTGCTCTGTCGATGCGGTATCGCTTGTTTCCGTAGCGATGTTGTCACTTGACTCTGTAGTAACACTGTCGCTTGTTTCCGGCAATGCAGACGCTTCCTGTTCTGGCGCTGCTGTCTCATCTTGTCTAGTATCATCAAAAACTTCCCCTGCGCCTGCTGCCTGCCATCCCGTATCATCGAGATCGGTACTGCTGTTTTCACTTTGTTCTTCATTTGTTGTTTCAAAAATATCAAGTGTTATCGTTTCACTTTCTTGCTCTGACTCTTCTTTTTCATGCTGTTTTGTATTGGCATAAGCGCCACTTCCAAACAACACAACTGCAAGTCCAACACATACTGCTATTCCTGTGTACTTTAATCTGTTCATTCTTTCCATAAATAAAATCCAATTCCGCCTTCCGCCAGTTGCTTTGATATTTGTTACAAATTTGTTACATATAAATTACAAACTTAATATACCATTCAAATAACAATCTGTCAACCCCATTAATTTTGATTATATTTAGAAAAGAGAACTGTTTTGAAAAAATTCTCTTCCTGCTGCAATATCTGCTGCCATTTGCGCCTTCAAGGCTTCCACACCATCAAAACACCGTTCAGGTCTTTTATACTTTAAGAGATACACATCTAATTCCTCGCCATATGCGTCCCTGTCAAAATCATAAATATAAGTTTCCACTCCCATGACATGATGACTATCTACTGTTGGTTTTGTTCCTATATTTGTGATGGAAGCAAACCACTCACCCTCATTTGCTCTGCTGTGATTTCTATTTTGAAGATATACACTGGAAAAATATACTCCTTTGGGGGGCAGCAGTTTCTCTTGCGGCGGAAGCAGGTTTACTGTCGGCATACCGATTGTACGCCCCAGCTTCCTTCCATGAATAATCTCTCCGCTCACATAATACGGTACTCCCAAAAGATTTGTCACCAGTTCCATGTCTCCCTTTTTTACTCCGTCACGGACATACGTAGAACTTATCTCTTTCCCTTCATACAATACTTTTTCTATAATGATAACACGATATCCATGCTCTGCGGCTTTATCTTGCAATAATTTACAGTCTCCGGCTCCTCTTTTTCCATAGGATACATCTTCTCCTGCGACAACACACTCCGCATGGATTCTGTCCACCAACACTTCCTTGATAAACGTTTCCGGCTCCATATCTGCTGTCTTTTGACAAAACGGGTACTCTATCAGATAATCAACCCCTGCTTTTTCAAAAATTCTTCGTTTCTCTGATATTGTGGAAAGTTCCCTGACAATCTCTTTGCTAAAAAATACTGCCGGAGACGGTACAAACGTGAAAACGACAGTCTTCAGTCCTTTTTCCTGCTGCATTTTGAGATTTTGCATGAGTTTTTGATGTCCCCTATGAAAACCGTCAAACTTGCCAATTGCCACAGCCGTTTTTGCACTAATATGAAATTCTGTTGTGTTTTCTATAATTTTCATTTCCATCTGTCAAAGCTTTCATCACAAAAACATTTTATACGGTTTCAAAATGTTTTCTTTTTTTACAAAGCAATACACTGCTTTGAATACCTTTCTGCCATTATATATCCGAATCAGATCGCCGTCCTTCAGATAGACATTGTCCTTTATTTCTACCTGATTCAGGCGAAGCTTATTTCCATTTGCAAGCGCATTCTCAGCCTCTGGTTTTACCACGGCACCTGCATACTCCATAAAAATATAATCTGGCGCTACTACATAATCCTCACATTGACCAGAAGCTGCAAGCTCCTGTACTTTGGAAAGTGTTATAGCATCCTCTATTTTAAAACTACCCACTCTTGTGCGCTTTAATGCTGCCATGGCAGCGCCACATGCAAGCTTGTCCCCGATATCTGCACACAATGTTCGAATATATGTTCCTTTTGAGCAAGACACCACAAATCTTACATCTGGCAGATTCATCTCCAAAATATTGATGGACAAAATATCCACATGTCGCGGCTGCCGCTCTACTTCCCTGCCCTGCCTTGCAAGCTCATAGAGCTTCTTTCCGTTCACCTTAAGTGCGGAATACATCGGCGGTATCTGTTCATAACCCCCTACAAAATGCATGATGGCGGCTTCAACAGCCTCCTTGCTCACACAAACCTTACATTCTTCAAGAACCCTGCCGCTTAAATCCTGCGTATCTGTCTTCACGCCCAGCCGCATTATGGCTTCATACTCTTTGGTTTTGTCTGTCATCATATCACAGAGTTTCGTAGCACTGCCAAAACACACCGGAAGGACCCCGACAGCGTCAGGATCCAATGTTCCGGTGTGGCCTATTTTTTTCTGTTTCACAATTCCCCGAAGTTTGGCGACAACATCATGTGATGTAAAGCCAGCTTCTTTATAGATATTCATTATACCATTTATCAAAGTTTCACTCTTTCATTTGCATTGCTATCTGCCTTGAGATATTATTAATCACATCATAAAATGTTCCATTCATACTGCATCCGGCAGCTCTTATATGGCCGCCGCCGCCAAAGAATGCAGCAACCTTGCTCACATCCACAGATTTGCGGGAACGAAGACTCACTTTGTATTCCAAATTTCCTGTCTCATACATGAAAATCGCACATTCAACCCCTTTTATAATCCGGAGCTGATTGACAATTCCATCCAGATCATTTGGTTCTGCATCATAAAAATCAAGTGTTTTTTTATTAATAACACTGACAATACATCTTCCGTCCATAAACATAATACTCTCAAGAAGCGCACGGCCCAAAAGCTGGTTCTGCGTATATGTTTTTTCATAAAATGTTTTTTCGATAATCGCCGGAAAATCAAACCCGTATTCGATAAGCTCTGCCGCAATCCGCAGCGTCTGGGGAGATGTATTGGAATATTGGAATATGCCTGTATCATGCACAATTCCTATGTAAATCGCTTTTGCTATATCTTCGTCCAAATATTTTTCTTCCATCAGATCATATACAAGTTCAGATGTTGAACTTATTCCTGGTGAAATATAATTTATATCGCCGCAACCTCTTTCATTACTCACATGATGATCAATATTAATGCGTTTTTTTGCATTGGCAAAGAGTTCTTCTGCTTCACCAAGCCTTGATTTCTCGCAGTCAAGCGCTATAAACACATCAACTTCACCTTCTATTTTATAGCTTCTGTCAATTTTATCGAAATCCTTAATGCACGCAAATATTTCAGCTGGCTCGTCAAGAAATACTTTAACTTCTGCATCTGGCAAAGTCTTTTTGAGATACAAATACATTGCCATGCATGAACCAACACAATCTCCGTCTGGTCTTTTATGACCTGAAATCACTATATTTTTTGCTCCTTCACATTCATTCAGTAACTCTATTTTTTTCATAAAACCTCCATTTTTGCAATGCCTTCCGTTTGCTGGGCATCTTACGATGAAAGCGCTTTTGCTTTCATCGTTTCCTATATTGAGCCTATTTCCTCTTTTCCTCGTCTGCCCGGTTCACTTCATCAATTTTCTTTGACATAGAAACGCCATATGCAATTGACTGGTCAAGAATAAACCTGATTTCCGGTGTATTCCTTAAATTGACCTGTTTTGCCAAAAGGCTGCGAATATACCCCTCTGCACTTTTTAATCCTTCTATGGTATCCTGTTGAGACTCCTCGTTTCCCAGAACACTAATCCAAGCCTTACAAGTCTTCAGATCTGGTGCTACCTCCACAGCAACTACAGAAGTCATTGGATTTATTCTAGGATCTTTTATTTCACTTCGAATGATCTCTGCAAGCGCACGATGAACTTCCCCATTCACACGGGTATTTTTGACGCTGTTCTTTCTCATTTCTCTATTCTCCACTATCCATATATTCTTTTTCTGATGTAACACCTGTGCGATTTCTTATCTAGGAACTTCCACCATAATATATGCCTCTACAATATCAAGCTCCTGCATACTATCATAGCCTTCAAATACAAGGCCGCACTCAAATCCAGCTCTAACTTCCTTGACATCATCTTTAAAACGTTTCAGCGATGCAAGGCTGCCCTCATAGATCTGTTCTCCTTCACGTGTTATTCGAACCTTACATCCTCTCTGGAATGTTCCGTCAAGCACATAAGAACCTGCAATATTTCCTACTGCGGAAGCCTTAAACAACTGTCTGACTTCTGCATGACCAATAACTTTTTCCTCAAATACAGGGTCAAGCATTCCCTTCATAGCTGCTTCAACATCTTCAATCGCCTGATAGATAACCTTATATAACCTTACGTCAACGCCCTCACGCTCCGCAGTCGCTTTTGCCTGCGCGTCTGGACGCACATTAAATCCTATAATAATTGCCTTTGAAGCAGACGCAAGACTTACATCGGACTCATTAATCGCACCAACACCGCCATGGATACACTTGACTACTACTTCTTCATTGGACAGTTTCATAAGACTCTGCTTCACTGCTTCTACACTGCCCTGTACATCTGCCTTAATAATCAGATTCAGTTCTTTCAGGCTGCCTGCCTGAATCTGTGAAAACAAGTCGTCAAGAGACATCTTAGACTTAGTATCCTCAAGAAGCTTTTCTTTATTCTGCGCCACAAAAGTTTCTGCATAATATTTTGCTTCCTTATCATTTTCATGTGCAATAAATATCTCACCTGCATTTGGCACATCACCAAGTCCAAGAATTTCTACAGGAACGGAAGGTCCAGCTTCTTTGACCCGTCTGCCCTTGTCATCCACCATAGCGCGCACTTTACCACTTGCGGCGCCTGCTGATACAAAGTCACCAACCTTTAATGTTCCCTTCTGCACCAAAATCGTCGCAACTGGTCCGCGTCCTTTGTCAAGCTCAGCCTCAATGACAAGTCCTCTCGCACGTCTGTTTGGGTTCGCCTTCAATTCAAGCATTTCTGCGGTCAACAGTATCATCTCTAAAAGCTGTTCAATTCCTTCGCCGCTTTTTGCGGATACTGGTACAAAGATTGTACTTCCGCCCCAGTCTTCTGCGATAAGTTCATACTCTGTAAGCTCCTGTTTCACACGCTCCACATTTGCTCCTGGTTTATCAATTTTATTTACAGCAACAATAATCTCAATGCCAGCCGCTTTTGCATGGCTAATCGCCTCAATTGTCTGTGGCATCACTCCATCATCTGCCGCCACTACCAGAATCGCAATATCTGTCGAATTAGCACCGCGCATACGCATTGCTGTAAACGCTTCATGTCCCGGTGTATCAAGGAATGTGATTTTCTGATCATTGACATTTACGGTATATGCACCAATATGCTGTGTGATACCTCCTGCTTCTTTGTCTGTTACATTTGTTTTTCTAATTGCATCAAGGAGTGAAGTTTTACCATGATCGACATGACCCATTACACAGATAACGGGTGATCTCGGAATCATATCTGCGGAATTTTCATCATCTTCTTTCAAAAGTTCCTCAATCACATCAACCTTGACTGCCTGTTCACAGATAATATCATACTCAATCGCAATATTCTCGGCTGTTTCATAAGGAATCTCCTGATTCACCGTCACAATCTGTCCCTGCAAAAAGAGTTTCTTCACAATCGCTGACGGCTGTATCTTCATCTTATCTGCAAGCTCTTTGATTGTAATGCTTTCTGGAAGTGTGATAACCTTAATCTGTTCTTCTACAGACTCAGCAGGTTTCTTTTCTGGTTTGATAAATTTTCCTGGCTTATTTTTGCCTTTGATATTCTTGATGCCGTTATCATCTTCCTCGTACATAAAGTCTTTGCGGTTTCTCTTATCCTTCTCCTGACTGATGCGGCGCTTTTCGTCATCTCTATGCTTCTCCGCATCTTTGATCGGACTCTCTGGAACGAACCCTCCGCTTTTGTTGGTATTTCGGTTGCCATATCCGCCTCTGTTATCGCGGCTGCGGTCATTGTCGCGTCCTCCGTTAAAGCCCTGACCTGGCCTTGCACCACGTCCATCAAAATTCCTTTGACCGTCACGGCGCTGCCCGTCACGATTATCCCGTCTTGGACCATCATAATTTCTCTGTCCGTCACGGCGCTGCCCGTCACGATTATCCCGTCTTGGACCATCATAATTTCTCTGTCCGTCACGGCGCTGCCCGTCTGCCCTGTTCTCGCGATTATCACGATTGTCGCGATTATATTCCCGATTGTCACGATTATTCTGATTATCGCGATTATCGCGTCTCGGACCATCATAATTTCTCTGTGGAGATGGTCTTGATGCCTCTGGTTTTATATTCTGCACCGCAGGCTTAGGCGTTTCCGTCTTTGAAGGCTGCACTGCAGCTTTAGGTGCTTCCTGTTTTACAGGTGCCTTTGCTTTCACAGCTTCTTCTGCCTTTACAGGCTGTTCTGTTTTTGACGTCTCCACTTTGACTGGTTCTGCATGCTGCTCTGTTTTCTGTACAGGCTTTTCAATAACGGGCTCTGTCTTGACAGCCTCTGCAGGTTTTGGTGCCTCCACAGGTACTGGTTTTTTTACCTCCACAGGTTCTACTGCCGCCGGCTTTGCTGCTACGGGTTTTGCAGGTACTGCCTTCTTCTCAGGATGTGCGGGCTTTTTGGGTATTTGTGCCCCTCCTGGCATCTTGGAATTGTGAGGATTGCTCACAAATATAATACTTTTCTTTTTCTTTACAGTCCCCTCTCCAGTTTTGACAGGCGCCTTCGTTTCCCCTGCTGTCTCCGCTTTCTTTATCGTCTTAGGTGCCTCTTCCGACTTGGCAGGAGCCTTTAACGCTTTTTTTACATCTTCTACCTGGCCGTCTTCTAATACACTCATGTGGCTTTTTACCTCTATACCTTTATTTTTTAATACTGCAAGGAGATCCGCACTCTTCATTCCTATCTCCTGCGCAAGCTCATACACTTTTATTTTTGCCATTATAAATCCCCCATTCTTGTTCATCTCACGAATTTGTATGTCATCACAAATCCGCTGTGTGAAAAATCTCTGATGTCCACATTCCCGCTCTTATTGCTTCTGCAACAACCTTATTCTAATGCGTCCTTCAGAACAAAAATCTCTTCACGCTATTTGCAATTACCATATTGTTTAAGATGCTCCATTAATATATTTGCGAAATTTTCATCTGTAATTGCAAGAGATGAACGCATAGCCTTTCCAATTGCGTGCCCCAGATCCTCTTTGTTCCCAAAGAAATATTTTGGAACTTCATAAAAAACACACATATCAGAAAACATTTTCTTCGTATTATCTGATGCATCCTCTGACACAATAACGAGCTCTGCCTTGCCGCTCTTTATACTTTTTTCAGTTGCAAACTCTCCGCTTGCCACTTTGCCTGCTTTTGTCGCAAGCCCCAACATAGAATAAATCTTATTCAAATAATTCTATCTCCTTTGTCAGACTGTCATAAACTTCATCAGGCACAGCCATCTTGAACGCTCTGTCAAGCCCTTTTGATTTTCTTGCCTTTTTCATGCATTCAATATTTGGGCATATGTAAGCGCCTCTACCGTTTTTTTTGCCTGTAGCATCTAGTATGATACCTTCTTCCTCTGTACGCAGAACCCTCAGCATCTCCTTTTTGCCTTTCATCTCACCACAGCCAATGCATTGTCTTAATGGAATCTTTTTTGCCATCTACTCTTCCGCTGCCTCCATTATTTCCTCCGAATCCGCTTCCGTAAGCTCTTCGGAATCCGCCTCTGCAAGCTCTTCTGGATCTGCTTCTGCGAGGTCTTTAGAAGCTTCTTCCGCAAACTCCTCGGAATCTGCTTCTATCTCTGCTGCATCCTGTGTTTCTTCATCTGCATCTTCCTCATATTCCTCCTCGTAATAAACATCTCCGTCCTCATCAAACATATAATCTTCATATCGGAACCCTTCCGCATCTTTTGCCTGTGTTTCCGATTTAATATCTATCTTGTACCCTGTAAGCCGTGCGGCAAGGCGTGCATTCTGCCCCTCTTTGCCAATGGCAAGGGAAAGCTGATAATCTGGCACTACCACTTTCGCCGTCTTCTCGTCAGGGTCCGCAAATACTGCTACAATCTTTGCAGGTGAAAGTGCATTTTGTATGAAATTGCCTGGGTTCTCATCCCAGTTCACAATATCAATCTTTTCACCGCGAAGCTCTTCTACTATCGCATTGACTCTTGCTCCATTCATACCAACACATGCGCCTACCGCATCAACATTCGGATTGTTTGTTCTTACCGCAAGCTTGGTACGGCTTCCCGCCTCACGGGCAATACTCATAATTTCTACCGTTCCATCTTTAATCTCTGTCACTTCAGCCTCAAAAAGGCGCTTTACAAGTTCAGGATGTGTTCTGCTAACAAGGATTCTTGGGCCTTTGGGTGTATTCTTTACCTCAAGAATATATACTTTTATGCGCTCTGTAGGTTTAAATTCTTCACCTTTTACCTGCTCCGCTTCATTGAGCATCGCATCTGCCTTTCCAAGGTTGATGCTGATATTTCTGCCAATATAACGCTGAACAATACCTGTTACAACATCTTTCTCCTTCTCAAAGAATTGATTGTAAACAACGCTTCGCTCTTCCTCGCGGATTTTTTGCAAAATAACATTCTTTGCATTCTGTGTCGCAATACGCCCAAATTCCTTTGACTTGATTTCCACATTAATCGTGTCGCCAATCACTGCGTTTTTGGATATCTGAATCGCGTCATCAATACAGATTTGCATGACATCATCCTCAACCTCATCATATGCTGCCACAATATCCTTTGTCGCATACACAAGGAAATCACAGGTTTCTCTGTCTATCTGGACTGTTATATTATCTGCTTTTCCAAAATGGTTCTTGCAGGCTGTCAGAAGGGAATTTTCAATTGCCTCAAAAAGAGTCTCTTTGCTGATTTCCTTCTCCTTCTCAAGAATGTTAAGCGCTTCCATTAATTCCTTGTTCATTATTCCTTTACCCTCCTAAACTTAAAAATCCAGCGTCAATCTGATAATCGCTATGTCAGATTTGGCAAAGACCATATCCTCTGTCTCTGAATTATTCTCTATTTCTATCGTAATTGTATCCTTATCATATGATTTCAGAATACCGATAAATTCTTTCTTGCCTTCCATAAGCTTATATGTTTTTACTTCAACCTCTTTGCCAATACTTTTTTCAAGGTGCCTGTCTTTTTTTAGCGCTCTTCCAAGTCCTGGACTTGATACTTCTAAAATATAAGCATCTGGGATAAAATCTTCTTCGTCTAGCTTTTCAGAAAATGCACGGCTGACATTCTCACAATCCGTAATATTCACTCCGTCAGGTTTATCAATATACGCTCTTAAATATCGTTCGCTTCCTTCCTTCACATACTCAATATCATAAATTTCGCAGCCATTTGCGGCGGCTATAGGCTCTAATAATGCCTCCGCCCTTTCTTCATAAGAAACTTTTTTCGCCATCTGTATCCCCCCTTAATCAAACTCCCTTTTCAACTGCTGACTTACATATAAAGGAGTGGACTCACGAGCCCACTCCTTATCATCTAGCATTCTTTTAATCTATATCAGTTTAACACCGTATGCCACAAAAAGCAATACAATTTTTGAATTT
>CAJUKA010000001.1 GCA_910586585.1 uncultured Lachnospiraceae bacterium | reverse complement strand
AAAACACCTAATTAAGAAACAGGGGCATCATTTATAAAGTTGTAAAGTAGTGTAAGCATGTGATGAAAAAAGAAAATGCTGGAACAGTTCTCCAGCAGCTTCTTTTTCTGATTGGTATGTTTTTATAATCCAGCTTTAGTTCCCTAACAGCCCGTTGATAAACTTAATGATATTTCTATGCTCCATGGTTCTGTCAATGATATATACTTTGTTTGTTGTATTATCTCCCAGAACCTTGTGCCCCATGTTACAGGAACGCTCCCACTCAATTTGAAAATGTATACATTAAACTATGCTGCAATGTTCTCCGGCACACCATAAATCCTGCATCTATCATAAACCAGTCCACTTAGTACTTCTTATACATTTATTGTTATATCTGCAAATTAGTTTATGTTCTATATCTTTTTTACTATGTATTTTTTTATATGCTGTTATGTATTGCCTTGGCTTACTTTAGTATCTATACCAGCCTGCCCTGCTATATAAACAATTCTGTTTTCAATTCTTTTCAGCACAGGCTAAATTCTTTAAATGCCTTATCTTTTATTTGTCTGGTCTGTCCTTCTTCATTTTCTCAATCTGGGCATAGTTTTTCCGCATCTCTATCTCCCCTGTTAGGGGGTGGTAAAAAATATTAGCCTTTTTTCGGGTTTCCCTTCCGTTTTTGTGGGTGTACTTCCAAATATTCCTATGTACAAAAATTTGCTGCCACTGTTTGTGACTTTTTTCATTGTCTGGGATAATCACAGCTATGTATTCTGTCCCCCTTCCCTGCAAGCCTTAGTTTTCCTGCTTTCCTATATGTTCTGTCTTGCCACTCTTACAAAATAGGGGTTTTATTCCAATATGGAATAAAACCCCTGAATGATTTTCAGATTATTTACTTTTTAAAAATTTGTAACCTTGTCACAATATTCTACAAACTTTAATATCCCAGATATCTCAATTTTTTTATGTTTTCCAGACTTTCCATACTTTGACAGAAAACTTATAAATTTATTTTTTCACTTAGCAGTTATTTTGATGAATAACATCTACTTTATAATTTTATTCATATTAATATATTATTCATATCATACATTTCAAAACTATCATTTCTATCATTTTTCTTCCAAAACCTTGAAAATAAGCCATTTTCAAATATATTCACATTATATAAAACTATCATTTGTATCTATAAAACTATCATTAGCCTTCATTTATAACTATCATTATTTAGGAAAGCAGCTCTGAATATCTGACTGTTATTCAGTTTTTCCATATTCCTTGAAAACCATCTGGAATGACAGTTAATATTATCATAATTACCAATAATAAGCATTATTTCTTCAAAATAGGTAAATTAAAGGTAAAATATTATTCACAAAATGTTCAAAAGTTAGGAAATTAAAGGCTTTTCAGCATCTTGTCTACCTGTCTGTCTGTAAAATTCTATCTTATATTTCATGTAAGACACAACCCTTTTCGCAAAGATTTCCTTGGTATTTATCTTTGATATTGCAATATCAAATCTATCACCTCACGGACAGCTCCTTCACCTCCGTTTTTCTTAGTAATGTATTTTGCCCTCTGCTTTATTTTGTCATCTGCATTATTCACACAACACCCAAATCCAACAGACTCAATTAACCGCAGGTCATTTATGTCATCTCCTACATATGCAACATTTTTCATAGAAATTTTATTCTTATTACATATTTGCATTACACATGCTAATTTATCTTTTATACCACATTCACAAAAATCAAGTTTTAACTTATCTGCCCTGCGCTTCACCATACTAACATTTTCACCAGTGACAATTCCAGTCAATATTCCTGCCTTGCGCATTAGAGAAAATCCCATACCGTCACGCGTATTAAATTTTTTTAGCTCGTCTCCACTCTCTGAGTAATACATTCCTCCATCCGTCAGACATCCATCAGAATCAGTTAAAAACAATTTAATATTAGGTATGTTTTCCTTTTGTTCATTTTTAATGCGTCGCTTCATCAGTTCTTCCATGATTATCCAGTCTGATAGCTCATCTATTTCATAAAAAGTGTCTTCTGACATTTCAACAGCTTTTATATTTCCAGCAAGGCGGCATCTTTTTTCTAAAAGAAGCTCTCTGCTTATGATATAAAATGCACCATTTTCAACCAAATACCCATCAAATTCCTGCCGTCTTGGTCGGGTATTAAAATCATAATTTATAGGTTTTGTAAAATTACCTACACTCTGCCAGCAAAATCGTTTCTGACGTACTGTAGAAAGAACGCTATCTACTTCGGGTTGCTCAAAAATCTCTATACCCTTATCAAGATCCTCACCTGTTAGCAATGGAGATGTTGCCTGTATAAGAATGATATTGTCAAACTCAAACTTATGTGCAAATTCAAGCATTACTGACTCAGTTGATGCAGTGTCTGTCGCACTTTCTGCACTTCTGCTTATTACCTCCACCTTGTCAAATTCAAAGCTTTCTACAGCATTCATAATTAGTTCACTGTCTGTCGCTACATATACCTTATCTATTTTCAAAGAATCCTGTGCCGCTTTTACAGTCCAATACACCAATGGCTTACCGCAGAATTCCTTTATATTCTTTAGTGGAATTGATTTGCTTCCGCCTCTTACCGGAATAAACGCTACATACATTTTATTCACCTCATTCTCACAATTTGAAAATAATCTTTATTAATCACTTTTATAAATTAATGCTCACGATATTTTAATTTTTCTCTCTGAACCTGTTCTATATCCAAAACTTCCTTTTCCTTGTAAGTCAAAGCAGCGTATGCAGCCATTAAATCTCTCTTAAGCTTTCTTACCCCTTCCGGCTCTAATGATGCAGCATGATCGGTACCTTTCCAAGTTCGATCCAAAGTATAATGTCTTTCAATTGTACTTGCCCCAAGCGTATATGCTGCAACATCAACAGCAATTCCCAAATGGTGTCCTGAAAATCCTATCTCTTTTACAATATCACCATAAGCTTCTATAAGTCTTTTAATTTCCATAAGACAAACATTCTCAAAGGGAACTGGATACCCTGATGTACAGTTATAAATCACAACATCTTTATTTCTTCCTGCGTGTTCAAAAAATTTTACCAAATTTTCCTCTTCCTCACGTGTTGTCATACCCAGCGATACATGAATTTCTCCATCAAAATTATCGCATAAATATGATAACATCTTATAATGATTATTGCAAGCTGAAGGTACTTTTATGAACTTCGGATGTATCGATACTATCTCCCTTGCAGATGTCAAATCCCAGACAGATGTACTGTATTCAATTCCACACTCCTCGCAATACTCCTTCAATTCTTTATGTTGGTCTGATGAAAACTCCAAATATTCCCGATGTTGACCATACGTTTTACCAAATGCATTGGCTGGATTAGGGTGTGGTGCATTGTATTGTTCTACAGTTAAGAGTTCCTTGTTACATCTTTTTTGAAACTTAACAACATCCGCTTTGCAATATATTGCCGCCATCTTTATTAACTCTTTTGCAATCTTCATTTCTCCCTTATGATTACAACCTATTTCAGATATTAAACGTGGTTTTCTATAATAGTCACAATTCATTTCTACACCTATGATGTATATAGAGATACTACAACATCACTTTTCCTTCCAATTTATTATACATTTTCGTTAGCTTACTTTATCATTGAAACAATTTGTCTTCTATACTTAATTAACATTAATATCAATACCACCATATATATAGTAATAATAATATATCGCAAAGTATCATAATGATAAATTATCAACATTAAAAAACTTATCAGCAGAAGAACTGCCAAAATCTTTAGTATAAATTTTGTATCATATATATCTACAAACTCTTTGTTGGCTTTTACAATTATAAAATGAAAAAGCCACAAAAAAATATAGCCAATCAAAGTAGTGTACGCTGCTGCCTGATATCCGTATATGGGAATAAAAAAATAATTTAATACAATATTCACTATGGCGGCCGCAACCGTTCCAACAGAAATCTGAAAAGTCTTTTTAATAAATATTTCTATGTTTACATACATACCATAAACAAATTGAAAGGCACACGCTACAATGACTGGAGGCATCAAAAACCTACTTTCAAAATACTTCTTGCTTCCCATAATTAATACTATTTCTGGAGAAATCAGCAAAACACCAATAAGTAAAATTGAAAAAGTCCCTATATAAAGTTTAGATTTTTCCCATATACCTTGCCTATTCTCCAATGCCATATTGTCATAAACCCAGGGTGCCCATGCCTGATTCATAGATGTCCACAATATAGCAGCAAAACTGCTAACGGAATATGCCAATGAATATATTGCATTATCTTCTGAGCCACAAAAATTTGTAATCATTATTCTGTCTGCTGTAGTTAAAATATTTCCAGCCAAAGCATGTGGAACCATCGGCACAGAAATTAATAGTGCATATTTAAGATACTCTATTTTTGGTTTTCTACCTTTATACAAAACAAACATCCATAAAATTGCACAAAAAACAGACATTGACAATGTATCTCCCAAAATTCTACCATATAATTTGTTACTCATAACAAAGACACACAGAATTGATAACATTGTTCTAATAATCGCTGTCAATATAGCAAATACAGAAAAAAACTTATATTTTTGAAACATCCGATGTTTTAACTGCAAATACGAAAATGCCGGATAAAAGAAAACGTAAACAAGTAATATTCTTATATATTGCACATCCATCGATAGCATTTTTTCAAAAAATTCTGAAAATATTTCTACTAATACAAAAATAATGAACGTAGTAATATTGTTGAAAATGACCAATGTAGATAAATAATCATCCATATCCTTTTCATAATCATATTTTGCTCTTGAAATAGATGCACCTATATTAAGAGTTATTGCAATCTGAGCAATACCCATCCATGCAAGAAAATTACTGAACTGTCCATATTCATCTTTTGTCAATAAACGAGAAAAAATGGGAGTTGAAATAAACGCAAGAGCACTTACAAACATATTACTAACTACATACCAAAACGCTATTTTAACTGTCTTAGGTTGTTTATCTTCTTTACTTTTGAACATATTTAAAACTATTCCTCAATGTCATCCTCTCAATCATTATAGTTTAAAACATACTATTTGCATTTAATATCTCGCTGATTTTAGCCATGTTTTCCTGGCTTATCTTCCACAATTTTTCTTGGCTTTCAATCAATCGCCTTCTCGTGTCATCTTGACTATTTTCATGTATTTGTATAAACTTCTCATAAATGGTTCCTTCCAAATTCTCATTTTCCTCCATTAAATCAATTTGCCAATCTATGGCATTAATATCTTCTAAAAACCATTTCATCTTATTATGCGTAACTAACGATACAATTTCACAATTAAGCCCAAAAGGAATCATTTGAGCATGTCCCCTCATACCAAATACTAGTTCAATTTGATTATAAAACAAAAAAATTTTATTAGGTAAAGTATTAACTAAATCTTTTTCTTTATAATGGACTCCCATTGCATCCATGTATTTTTTTGCCTTAATATCACTTGAAACGTGATACACAAGATAAATCTCATATCCTCTCTCCTCTATCATTTTTGCTGCTGACGCAATAGCATACAAAATCTGTTCTTTGCGTTTTCCATATCTTCTTTCTTCGCGGTCAAACGCAAAATTAAATGCAACTTTACGGCTTGGTCGTTTTGGAGGAATTGCATCACCATACAATTTTCTAATAAGCGTTGTTATACATGGTTGATATAAAATCTTCTCTTCAAATTCTTTATTCAACAATCCTTTTACCGCTAAAATACTACCTGTATTCCTTAATCCTACAAATTTCGCCCTATCACAAAGCATCGCTAAATTTCTACGAAATAATTCACTACACTCTTGCCCATAAAAATAATTATACCCTACCGAATAAACTATAATAGGCACTTCAATTTTATTTAATAAATCACCAGAAATACCCCATTGCCATCCACTTATCACATTCTCATTCGTATCTGGAAGAAAAAGTCCTCCTCCTCCAATAATGAGAGCTTTTGTGTGATTAATTTTATCGATAATCCTTTTATCTACTGTATTACTTATTTTAATAAGGTTCCAATTAATTAACTTGAAATTCTTTTCAAACATCCTCCTAACACATTGTGAAAGTGCTATATCACCTGCATTACCTATAATATAATAAGTTACATGACTAAACGTATGCTTGTTATCTATTTTTATTTTTTTTAATTTTCCTTTTTTTTCTTTGTATATATATTTTATTCTTTTAATTAAAAAGTATAAAGTCTTTAATTTTTTAAATAGCATTATTTAGCTCCTTATACAGCATTAAATCAGTGCTCTATTTACTTCTCAAGCACCCTTTACTAATCAAGACTTATTAAACAAACTTTCATACTTAATCCTCGGCAAACTATCCAAAACTCCACCTTCTGTTGCATTCATCAATCTAATATTTCTCTTTTTAGCATATTCTGCCAATCGTCGATAATCTGAAAACATATGAGCAAATCCATTAAAGTACTCTTCACATGTTCTCCCTTTATGGAGGACATTTTTCTTTTCATCTTCTGTCAAGTGATAACAATGTTTGTCCTCATCATAATTTCCATATGCCTTTTCTTCAACTTCTCGATAACCAGTCATATCACACCCAATTAAATAAATCTCATTAAATCCACAATAAATGGCTAACATTAGTGCATATTGCGCAACTGTATGAAAACCTGGTACTGACTTTGAAAAATCAATTTGATTATTATACCCTTCATACATATCACATCCTGCATAAAAATAATTAATTTTCAACTTCAGTTTTAGTTTTTCAATAAATTCCTTAGCCTGAATAGGAAAAAAACATTCTGGTCTATTATCCTCACTCTCGATTTTTCGGATAAGTTCAATAGTTTTTTTATGATACTGATTACTTAAATCCAAATTAAAATAGAGAGGATCTGCTATAATATGGAAGTTAGATTTTAACATTGCATATCTTTTATCCCGCATCATTTGATTCACCGTAAAAACATATTCATCACCTAAAAAAGATAAATCCTGTTTATTTAGTGATGGTCCATTTCCTACAATAAAACATCTCTTTCCACAATATTTATTTCTAAATCGAATGTTTTTTTTAACTTCTCTTCTATTTTTCTTTCCTATCCATATCCAGCCTGCACCTGCCCTTAACTCCAAAAATATTTTTTTTTGAATATTACATAATCTAACAACCGTTTGATACATTTTCACCTCTCATATCCCTTACACGTTCTTTTAACTTCTCTATATCTAAAAAATAGGGCGCATTCTCTTTTATCCATTTTTCTGGTTTATCCCACCATCTCAGTTTTAACAACCACTCTATTTCATCTTTCGTAAATCTATTATTGATCACCTTTGCCGGCACACCTACCACTATCTCATACGGTTTAACATCTTTTGTAACCAAAGCACCCGCTCCCAGAACCGCTCCATCACAGATTTTTACACCTTCTAGAATTTTCACATCCGCTCCTATCCACACGTCGTTACCGATCACTACAGAAAAATTAGTACCCTCTACAAATTTATATTCCTGAAATGACTGTTTGTTAGTATAAGACAATCTACCTTGTTTAATATTGCTAAAAAAAGCCGGATGAATAGACACCATTGTATCTATAGGATGTTGTCCACATACTACAACGCATCTAGGACCTATACATGTATATTTTCCAATAACAGTATTATAAAAATACGCATCAAATGATATGTTAGAACCATATCCAACTTTCGAATGAACAACATACGTATTTCGCCCAATATGGTTATGGCCTTCCAATCTCGTCAAATATGATATAAATGAATGAGCTTCAAACTCACATTCTTTTAAAATGATATAGTAAAATTTAACAAAATTCAATGCTATACGCCATCCCAAACTCATTATCCATTTCATCTTTTAGCCTCACAGTATACTGTTAATCTCTCTAATACTTTTATAAACTCTATTCCCTTTTCTTTTTACCTGAAATCGTAATAACCGCCCTACTAACATATATGGCAGATTTACCAAAATCCATTGTTTTACTCCCATAAACCATATCCTAAAATTTGTATCCCTCCTTAAAAAATCTTTCATTCCCAATTCTTTCTTTACTTGTACTGCTTCCTTATATGATACTTTAATTTCTGTATTTGAAAAACCGTCCATTGTACATATTGGTATAATGCAGCTGACATTGCGAAATGTCCTTCCATCTACAAAAAATCTGCAAAACAAATGGAAATCTCCTGCACAACGATATTTTGTATCATATCGATATTCTTTCATTAACTGGGTTTTTATCAAGCATGCCTGATGACTAAATGGTGTTAAAGAAAAATCCTGATGTTGTCCTTTCCATATTGTGTATTCCTTTTTTCCTTTTATAAACTCATATTGACACACTGAATCTCCATATAAAATATCTTCATCATATCTTTTATCCTCAAAAATATTCTTCAAAACATTATTGCTAAAAAACACATCATCCGCATTCATATAAATTACGTATTCCCCTGTTGCCATCTCTGTAGCCTGATTCATTGCATCATAAATTCCTTTGTCTTCATTTACCACATGCAAAAAACGAACTCCTCTTTTTTCAAACTGCTCTCTATACCTTTCAACGAGCATATTCGTACAGTCTTTTGATTCCCCATCCTTTACAATATACTCTATATTTTTGTATGTCTGCTTTAATACAGATCTCATTGTCCGTTCTATACAGGATTCTGCATTAAAACAAACAGTAATTATTGTAACTAATGTATTGTTGGTTTGATCTTTATCCATTTGCTTCCTTCCCAATAATAAAACAATTGTTTTTAATTACCTGAGTTAATGCAGGAGATTGCATAAAATAATATTCTATCAAGTTTAATATTTCTTAATAGTTTAACTATACTTGTTGCAATTCTTATTTTCGCAGTCTGCCCTTTTGGTTTTCCCACTCGCAAATAGTTGTTATGAATATAATTTGGAAAATATCGCTGCATATATTGTGAACATTTCGCATACTTTTCTTTCATTATAGCCACACCACACCCTCTGTTAAACTGCAATAACGCATTCAAAATATTCACATAACACACATATTCTAACACATCTTTTTGGTCGCTGCAAATTCTATTCCCATATTTTTCCAATACATCCAAAAATATATTCATCATAATCTCTTCATGATTCTTTTTATAATTCATTGTATTTGTTATTGATTTACCATTATCAACATAATAATAACCTTCATATGGTATAACTTTGTATGTCATACTACAGCAAAATGCGCATGTATTAAAATGAACATCTTCGCCACATTTATAAGAACTAAATCTTAAATTATTTTTATTCAAAAAATCTTTCCTATACATTTTAGCACATGAAATTCCATATGTTAAAGTTGCCCAGATATTATCGGATATACTATGTATAGTTTCCTTGCTTTTTGAAACTCGAATATATCCGCCAATAACAGCATCTACTTTTCCTTCCCGTGCATATTCATAATACCGTTGAATATAATCTGTTTTGATATAGTCGTCACTATCAACAAACATGATATACTCTCCCTGAGCCGCATCAATCCCCCTATTTCTGGATAATCCTAAGCCTAAATTTTCTTTATTGATAATAATGCGAATCCTATCGGGATACTTTTTATAATACTTATCCAATACCGCTTGACTATTGTCCGGGGAGCAATCATTAACACATATAATCTCATATTCGCTAAAACTCTGATTGAGAATACTGTTAAGACATTTCGCCAAATATTTTTGAACATCATATACAGGAACAATCACTGAGACTTTAATTTTATTCAACATTCTTTAACCTATCCTTGCCGCCATTTTTTTCAAATATTTCTATTATTTTATCTGCAGTTCTTTTCCATGTAAACTCACTACAAATCTTTTCATATGATTTTTTAACTGCTTTTTCTCTTCTCTCTCTATTGGAAATAATCTCCACCAATTTTTTCTCTAATTCACCCACACTATTATTCTGCAGCACAGTGCCATATGTTGAATCCAATATTAATTCCTTTGCTCCCCCCATTGCAGAAGTTATAACATAACATTTACATGCTACCGCTTCAAGAATTGAAGTGGGGAGACCTTCCGGATAATCTGTAGGCAAACAAAATATATCTGATAATTTTAGCAGACCGACTACATTTTCAAATGATAACTTTCCAAGCACATATATTCCATGTTCTTTCTCCAATACAATTTCATTATACAAATTTCCATCACCAGCTATACACAGTTTTAAATCAGGGAATTTTTCTTTAATTGCTTTAAATGCAGCTAGTAATTTGCAAACTCCCTTTTCCTTAATAAGTCTTCCAGTAAAAGTTATAACAATATCACTACTTTTATATTCTATTTTTTTTTCTATATCTTGATTTCTTTTCTCATATAAATTTATTATTTGTTCTATATTTATAGCATTATATAGTACCCCTTTTGCTGTTATTTTAAAATGCTTTAGCCACTTATTACATTCTAATGATACACCATAATAATCTTTGACATTCCTCTTTAAAATAATAGAAATAAAATGCTCGTATATGTGTCCCAAAGAATCAAAAAATCTATTATTTACTGTGAAATGTCCCGTACCATGTTCAATTACAATTGCAGAAATTTTATTTTTATGGGCAAACCTTGCACCAACATACGACATCAAATAAAATCTTGTATTGACAATGACAAAATCAATTGTTTTCTCTTTCAATGCTTTTATATATTTTTTTGTTTCCCTATTATATCGAATTACCGGAAATCTTCCTTTCAATAAGCTCAAAGAAGGCAATCTAAAAATTTCCACATTCTCTTTTTTTTCATAAGCCAATTCTTTCCCTATATGTGATGTTACAATTATTACCTTATTGCCAGCCAGTATTAACTCATTCGCCAAATTATAGGTATATCTTTCCACGCCTCCTAAATACGGAAGGTATCTAGCGGAAAAAAAACAATATGTTTTATTCATTTTTTTCTCCTGTTACATTTTGATTTTTATCACACTCTCTTATTGCCAATTCTTCAACCAAATTTCTTAACCGATCCTCAAGCTGCGATATCCTAATAGACATAAAAAAGCATCGAATTAAAAGCAAAAATATCATCAATAAAAATATAAAATTTACCGGCGCCTGAAATCCCATTAATCTTGAAAGGATAGTCGCTATATCAGGAAAAACACTCAAAATAACAAAGATAATCGATAATCCTATCCAGAAAACAGTGTCCATCACTTGTATCTGTGACTTTTTTAGTTTTCTCCCAATATATAAACATGTTATTGCAGAAGCAAAAAACAACATAAATCGCAATGCTGTAGACATATCATAATCCTTTCTTCCTAAACCATTGTACTATTAATATTGATGAACACATATGAAACATATATTTTATGCTGCTTGATATATTCAGATAACTTTCTCCTGCAGTTCTCTCATTCATTGACACTTGATATTCCTCTATTTTAGCCCCACATCGAACCAGAAAAGCAATTGTATCAGGCTCCGGTCCATAATTCATAGATGTTGCAATTTTCTTTATCATACGCTTACTATACAAGCGCATTCCTGATGTGGAATCTTTGATTCTCTTCCCTGTAGTAACTAGTATGCATATTTCAATCAGGGTGTTTCCCAGCATTCTTAAATTAAATGGTTTTTTCTTTGTTAAAAACCGACTCCCTATTACGATATCTAAATCTGACTTTTGAGCGCAGGCAACCATTCCTTCTATATACTCTGGATTGTGCTGCCCATCCCCATCATATTGTATTGCATAATCATAGTTATGATAAAGTGCGTATTTCATTCCCGTCTGAAACGCTCCTGCCAAACCAAGATTTACAGGCAAGTCAATCAAATTATAATTTTTCTTGCGACAAATTTCCGCTGTGTAATCTGTAGATCCATCATTAATTACAACATAGTCAAACATATCATACTTATTTTTTATTAATTCTACTACCTCTACTATATTTGCCTCCTCATTATATGCCGGCACTATAATAAGTGTTTTCATGCTCTCTATTATCCTTTCAGCAACTCTGTAGAAAATAAAATACCTAACCAAAACATCGATAGCTCAGACGTCATCTCTCTACATACCCAACAAACATATAAACAACTGCTACAACTTGGCATAAATCAGCTCCCCATATAAAAATTTCATCCGAAATACCAGATGGAATTTTTATTTTATTTCCATGCAAAGAAATACATACTGGTAATAGAATCGGTAATAGATATCGTGCTCCTACAGAGGGACAATCACTATATCCTATAGGCGTTGCTATCAGAAGCATAGCCATATAAATTGCTAAAAAACTCAGTATACACACTCCCAAAGCGGCACCTCTAACCTTTGTGTCAAGTGTATACTCCCTTTCTCGCGACCCGATTATAGAAAACAGTACCAAAAACCACCAGATATTATAAACATAATCAGGAATAAAAGAATCTCCCCAGCCTATCTTCATCCCAATCATACCATTCCAATAGTAGTCTAAATATTTATATAGCGTATTATACGTATATTTTATAATATTACTTTTATCACCAATTATTTCTTCCTTACTTTTCCAACTGCCTTCTCTTATTTTATAGAGTTTCTCTACATCAAAGGATTCTTCTTCTGTGTCTATTTTAGAAGATTTTGTTTCCTCCTTTTGAAAAACAGATATAAAAGTACTATCATTAAGCGAAACTATAATACAAATACTCACAAATATAATCTTAAAAATACTTCCCTGTCTACCATAGAATTTCTGATTGGGTAATAAAACCACAAATAAACAAAATGGAAGATATGCAATTTTTATCGGAAATACAATTACCCCTATAACAGCAAATACAAACATATATTTCCAATTTATTTTAAATTCATTGCAAGCTAATCGACAGAATAAAGCAAAAAATAATGTAAGCAAAGCATAATTAATCATGTCATAAGTAAATGAAGTTGCCATGCTTAAAGCGAGTGGGAACTGCGCTGTCAAAAAAAGTATCCATTTCCCCATTGGCATCAGACGAACTGCTATATAAACAATTACTACATAACACAAAAGTCCGAGCATATTAGAAAGCGTAAAACTCCAAACATAGTTTAATCCTAGTACTCTTGCGGTAAATATACCAATTTCAAATGGAATATAGCACATAACAGAAGCTCTGCTCAGTCCTAATCCATTCACTACATCCATCGTACCATATCCCGTTTTAGCATTATTTGCAAAACAGCCATCATAATAATCCATCAACGAATCAGAACTTGGAAAACTTACTATATCAATCAGTTCCTCTTCTCTAATATATATCTGACCCTTTTCGTCATGAACTTCGTGTCCCATGAACCGATTGACATATGCATTTGACTGCGCATAATGTGTAGGCTCATCTGGATATGAGTACGGCGGCATCAGCAACAGATATATAATTCCCCATCCAATCACCGAAATAAAAAAACATTTTTCAACCTTTTTGTCTGAATTATGAATACTAACATAAGCATGCAATAGTAAAATCCCCACCGATATGATAACAATACCCATATACAGTTTCTTAAGTTCTGATAATTCCTGTACTTGCTGATAAATTTTCTGATAATAACTCATAGCAAGAAACAGAACCACCAAATCCAAAATGGTTATGATACGCAGATACACATATCCAATCTTTTTCCATGGCACTATCAAAATATTAATAACCAAAATACCAATAAGCCAGACATATATACCAACATCTTTTGCGGTATATTCCGTGGTATACAGCTCTGCCAAAATATTTTTTTCAAAAAGCTCTTCATTAACATACGTCTTTTCAAAATACTTTTCTACATCTTTATCCACAAGATACAAATCAAGGGATGCGTTACCATCTATCTTGATTGATATATAATAAATACTATTCTCATCAATTTTATTTGTCTTCAGAGATATGATCTGCTTCTTTCTACATACTACTTTAGATAATGCTATTTGCGAATTTGCCACGATATTATCTTCTGAATCATACACTGATACTGCTAAATTACCATCCGCATTCTCACTTATACGATCAATTACAAGACCTATTGCCTTGAATCTCATAGTCCTTTGCGGATGATATTCCAGTCTTACCTCATAACCTGCACTAAGCGTCATGGTTTTAACCTGATTCCACTCATACGTTCCATCTGGCTTGTAGGTGATACTTGCTGTTGGAATCATACACATAGGATAAATTCCAATCATAATGAATCCAATCACTACAGCACATACTAGCCTTACAATACATTGTGTTTTCTCCGAAAATATAGCTTTCACACTTATCTACTCCAAACCTCACTACAAATCCCCATCAGTGCCATGACATTCACCATAGATGCCAACATAACAATACTACTATCGGTATATTCATTTTTTCTATGTCCTCCTTGTAGAAAAAATACTATACAACCCAAAACTGGTATAAAATATCTTCCCTGCACTCCAGCTATTATTTTCTGACTTGGATTAGTTTCCGTAATATAAAATGCCAACAGCGCTGCAATACAGCATCCTAATATCACCAAAAATATCCACCTTTTTTTATATGTTGTCATACCACTAGTAGTATAACAATCATCATTTACAAAAGATAGGCATAACAATATCATAGCGCTAATTGCCACATAAGTTGGCAAAATAATATCATACCAGCCTAAATACTTACCAAAGGCAGAAAACAAATATTCGTCTCCACACTGCAATACTGCGCCAGAACAACTTTCAATAAAATCAAATGGATTTTCTAAAATAAAATCAATATTGGGTCTTCTATAGTGATCCTCCCTAATAATATTAATATCATCCTCAATATTTAAAATCATTTCATTTGTATTTGTATGAACTTCATCTGTTTTTTCTCTATTGTTTGATATTTGCCCCATAGAGAAAAAGGAGCAATAGTAAACAGCTAAAACCATTGTACATGAAATTATTAATATGGTACATTTATATAGTATACTTTTTAACTGCATTACACTTATTTTCTTATTCGGAATTAAAAACGCTAAGGTTATAATCGGTAAATATATAATCTTCAGTGGAGCATATATTATGCTAAGTACTTCTAGAATAAATAATTGTTTCTTGGATATTTTTTCTTTTTGTTCATTTAATTTTAATATATATGCTATCAAAATAAATGACATTGCTAATATAAAAGCATCATAAGAATACGATGTCACTACTTCCATTACCAATGGTATCTGACAGATAGCAAATATAATCCATTTTCCATGTGGTATTATCTTAATGGCTATTGCCGTAACCACAATAAAAAACAATAAATTCGTAAATCTGCCGCAATACACCAGTCTAATATTATCCAATTTTAGTACTCTTCCAATTGTTAAACCAACCGCCTGTGGAATATACACTGATATAGGTAATTTAGGAAGGAAATTAGATCTAGGAGAAATCACATTTTCCTCTTCTTTTCCAGTCAATAATTTTGTAAATGTTCTAAGAAAGTATTGATTGTCTACATATGTTACTAATTCCACCTCACTGCACTCAATCATATATATATCACCATTATTGTCATTTATCTTTTGTCCCATAATTGCATTTGACAAACGATATGCGGCCGGAAAATGCCGATCCTCATCTGGCGCTGAAAATGGAGGCAGCAAAATTGAATACAGAATGCCAAACAGGGTTGCATATAAAATAAAATACAGCTCGACTTTTTTACATCCCTTAAGCAGCATCACGATTGCCAATATGATTGCCACAGCAATCAAAAAGATGACGCCCGCAAAAATTTTATAATTAAATCTGTTTTCAAAATTGATTTTGAGTCTCATGTAAGCACAAATAACCGCTAAAATAACCATCAAAAAGGCAGTAATAATTGCTCTTTTCTTATCTGCATATAATATTTCAAATGCACATATGTGGCAGATTAGAACGATTGTCCAAGCAAGAATAATTACTCTTGATATTTTGTCAAGTCTTCTAGAATATACCATCTCAACAAATAAAGACTTTTCTTCCTGTTGCTCATTATTGAGCAACACCATGCTGTCTGCACCTTCAGCACTGTCCTCAGAAGCAAGCCCTGCAAATTGAATCAATCCGTCAAGCTCAACTGCTGAAATATACAACAGATATGACTGCTCAACATCCACCTCTGATTTTACCCTGTACCACTTGACCTTTTGAAGTTTAAAATCAGATGCACTGGTTCTCTCTGACCATACCTCATTGCCATTGTCATCTATAAGAGAAATTTCGATAATCCCATCACATACATTTGTTCTATTTACCACACTGACTCCAATACTGTGAACCGTTGTATGATCAAATCTCACTTCCTGTTTAATTACATCACCATTCTGCATCTGCAGTACCTTAATATCTGTAAATGTTCCTGCCTTATTATAGTCCGTATCAAAGTTATGATCTGTCAGCACAAAAAACCCCCCTGCTGCTAAAACCAGAAGAGCCAGAACTATTCTAATATACAAATACCTTATGTTTTTTATTGCTGATAACATATAACTTCACACCCGCCATATCTATTCACTGTATTGTGCATACTATGTTTATCTTATACTACTGATTACTTAATATTTGATGTACTAGTTCAAATGTAATATCCTTGCTTTTAAATACAATACCCATATCTTTAAACACATATATATACAATCAATATATCTATAAAATTTATACTTCTTTAACACATATTTATATTCTTTTGCCTGTAGTTTTCTGTCATACTCACAACTCCTTGAAAGCTGTGTATCATCTACTCCGATAGAAACGAGCGGTTCTTTTGTGAATATAAAATTGGGATTTTGCCTCAATATTCTGATATATAGTTCCACATCCACAAGCCATTTCAAATTTGGGTCAAAGAGATATCCATTATTTCGTATAATCGTTGCGCTTGGCGCTCCAATCCAGTTTCCATCATAGAGTGTCTTGCAGTTTTTTTGCAGTGCTCTTATCTTATCATCTGCAATACACCGACTAGTTGACCTCTTGCCGCATACCTGATTGGTTCCTGAGAAAGCAATCTCGACATCAGCATTATCATCAAGCATTCCAACAAACTTTTTCAAACTATCACAATCCGTAAACCAATCATCATGGTGCATCATTTTGATATATTCCCCTGATGCCCTGCACATTGCGGCGTTGCAATTCTTTGTTGCTCCCAACTGTTCTTCATTCCTATAATACTTTATCTTATCGCAGCCAAGACCAGTTATATATTCTTGAACCTCATAAGTGCTTGAATCATCTGTTATAATAATCTCATAATCTTTATAGGTCTGTATTTTTATAGACTTCAGCAAAGTCCTCACAGTTTCCACACTGTTGTATGCTGGTATGCATATTGAAACCTTACACATTCTGCTACAAACACCATATCCTTTCCTTGTTGTTATTTTTCCAGTATGCGATCTATAAATTTCCGCAGCTGTCCTCTGTTTCTCTTTGCGTCATTTTCAATTGTAATCAATCTCTCAGCTTCGATTTTCTTGTCAAATTCAATTTCATTGTTCATCCAGGGATTGACCTTGTAATTTGCTGAAAAAATAACCGGCATCATGCGCTCAATCTGGTGTGCCTCCGACGGGAAATTTGGTTCCAGCCCATAAGACATAATTTTATTAAGATTCATATAAAATTCTCTACTGTTTTTCAATACCTGTTCTCTGGATATAATATAACAGCCCCCCGGCGCAAATATACAATATTCTGGAACAGGCGCATCTTGGTATACAAATTGCAGCAATCTGTTGAAATTATCAAAATATCTGTGTGGATGATCTGGC
The DNA here is from genome assembly GCA_910586585.1 of uncultured Lachnospiraceae bacterium. GTDB lineage: Bacteria > Bacillota > Clostridia > Lachnospirales > Lachnospiraceae > COE1. The sequence goes on along the minus strand of CAJUKA010000001.1, from coordinate 187,870 downwards.
GATCCAACATACCAGGAATCATTTTTCTCCAAATACATATTCTCCATAGCAAGGAAATTAATGTCATGTTTCAATATCACATTTTTGTCTTCGTATAAATACGTAAAATATTTATTTGTATATACCCTTTGAAAAAATTCTGCCGAACAATGCCTGCCAAGTATGTTGCCTTTCAGCAAGCACATAAACTCTGGAAGCGAATCATAATGATCTGCAAAATAATTAAAATAAGTCGTAAGATTATGCCCTGTATTTTGAATCTTTGTATACTTTATCCCTTCTTCTTCAAGTCTATCCGTAATGCCTGGCTCTGTTGATGCATCATACAATACATAATTTTCACAGTATTTTAGCAAATCATTGGGAACCATATTAAAATTATGGATGACAAATATGGTATCTGTTGGTTTTATCATATCATACTCTCCATTCTCTTCCGTCAGTTTATCAAGATTGTTCTGTTTTGATCAAATGTGCATATTCATCCAAATGACTGCGGATATACTCTGGAAATGTTTCATCTATTTCAACGACTTGAAAATCTGTTTTTCTCCCAAACAAATCCTTATTGCGCTTGATACGCCCCTTTAATCTCAGCATTGTTCCGAGATTATTCAATTCCTGATGCGCAGCACTGCGAATCTTGTATGCCACTGCATCATTAATATCCTCATCTTTCTGCCTTGCCATATATCCAAAATGCCATCCTCCATTCTCAACCCTGATCCCATATGCCTTCTTATCAGGATTTCTAAGTTCTTCTGTAGTCAGGTTTTTTTCCCGAATCAAAGAATAGGCACATACCTTTGTTCCAAGCCATTGATGTTTGTCTACATTATCAAACTCTCCTGTCACAGATAACAGACTCCCACTTTTTTCTTCCACATTCATATAACAATAAAAGTTCCGCTGCGCCATATTATAAATCTTTGTTTTATCCATAGTGGCAAATATATTTTTAAGGACTTCCGGATTTGGAATTTCATCAACATCACTGAATATAATAATGTCATCGTCTGTACACATTTTTTCAAGTGGACGTTTAACCGCGCACTTCTGAAAAGAATCTCGCTGAAAAGGATCTACATCTGGTGTATCCTGCACAATCTGATGAACGATCTTATCATCAAACTCTGAAAACCTCTCTCGATTCTCCGCAAAATACAAAGGTTTTTTCTTTCCCGAAAAAGTTACAGTAGACTCACTGATTACAAACCTATCCACTACATCATTCAACACATTCATCCTTATTTTTAAAATGTCCAACTCATTAAAAAACTGGAAACAATCATATACCATAGCAATTCCTCTCTTTCTCACTTTCTCATATATAACTGCACTTTGTATATTTTAAAACTTTTACTTTTAGTCAGATCAATGTGCTTTTAGCATCAAATTTTCTATATATAAATAGAATTTCGTAACCTTAGAATAAATCTTATTACCAATGTGTATGACAGCATTTCAAATTGTCCTATAATAAAATATGCTCGCACAAACTCCAAACAAAAATATTATTATACCTAATACAATAGTCCACATCAAAATATTATTATACCCATAATTATTATATACATAATGCCACATTTGGGGTCGATAATATGTTCTTAAAATAGAATTGTCATGAACAACATAAATAAGTAATGATAACTTTGATAAATTGTTAATTACTTTACTCTCAAAATGAATATTTCTAACGATATTGAAGAGGCCTATAACCATTAGTATCAAAAACGGATTACAGTTATTACTCCAATACAAAACTTTATTCTGAAAAAATCCTATCTTCAACCCCAGGAAATTCGTAAGCAATATCAGCCCATAATTGCCAATAAATCCTACGAGGAAAAGTATCTTATTTATTTTTAAATTCTCAGATATATCTTTAAGATATCTTTTCATATATGATATTATAAAATAAATTGCCACCCATAAAATTATTGGAGATGGAAAGAAAAATGTTGAAATAAAATTAAAACATATATACAAAATAGATAATACCAGTGTACACCTTAACATTGTTCTCTGATTAAGGTTATTAATAATACCATTTAAAACAGGGTGTATTGAATAAAAAATTAAATAACAGGTTATATACCAATTATTCGCAAATATATTGGGGAATAATTGCACAAACATCACCCATGGATCCATCTTATCTATTCCCAAACTATATGTAGCAATAAATATAATAACTGATATCACCCATACATCCAATGCCATATACAGCATTTTCTTCTTATTCACTCTATTACTATCAACAAGAAACCAACTTGAACAAACAAAGAATACTGTATTTCCTAATGCCCCTGAATAATATAACATTATCATTATAAGATGCTGAATATTGGTTGTTGCTACAGAAAGATCAACTACATAATCATCATAAGCGATATATTCACTTGTACGCCCTACCGTCCAAATTACGTGACTAATCAAAATCAAAAATATCGCTATTATCTTTAACAACTCAACACTTGAATTCCGTTCTTCTGATTGTTTCGATTTTCTCATCTCTATTATACTCACTTTTTCTTTCGTAAAAACTATCTATCCAATCCTCATACCTCTTTTTATTTTCAACAAGCCAGCTTGTATAAAATAGTTCACCCCACTCGGTTTATCCGTGTTCTGCAATGCCTTAAAGTCGTCTGTTTCTTTATATTTGTGTAATTCTTCTCTGCACTCCTCCGCTGTAAATACATTGCCAGACCTATCCATATAATTCCATCCAGAATATATATTTTGTTCAGACGACCAATATCCTGTAGACACATTATGTCTTGCCCAATATTTTGGTGCAATAACTTTCTTACAGGTTTCACTAGTAAATACTGGAAAACACGAAAATGAAGAATTAGAAACAATGAGATATCTTGCATTCTTTATGGTAACATAATCTCCACATATATCAAAATGAAACGCTGGAATATCAGGAAACATTTTTTCAGCATTTCTTACATCTTCTGTAACAATCATAAAACGCATAGCACTGTTTATCTTCTTCATGTGCTGCATCGCATGTATCCAATACCCTTTCTCCAGATACAATTCCTTCGCTCCTATATATTCTCCGCCACGCATATTCATAATACACAAATCATCTTGTGTATACTCATATGATTCATACTCCTTTTTCACATGAAACCAATTTTTCAGTGCCTCTCTGTGTCTTGTAAAATACTTTTCTGACTGAAGATTCCCATACACAATTGTATTGTCTTTGACATGAAATAAATCCGCATCTTCACCTGCTATATAGCATCCATGGGTTATATCATGAACCGAATTCTTAATCCATATACGCTTTTCTTTTTCATGATATTTATTGTATCCTGCTGTATCAGATATATCCTCTCCCAGATCAACATCCATAAAAAACATTCCCTTTTTATTATGGATATTTTGTGCAAACATGCTCTGATTTGCTGTTCCAAACACATATCCATTATCAAGAGCCAAACTTTTTACAGAAGCCAGACAAAACATTTGATTTCCTAAACCTTGCCCATCTAAAAATTCCACGCCTAGCATTATCTTCTCCCAGAATTTATTTATCAATTGCCTTTTTGATTGCCACTGCAGTTCCATAAAGCGAACGGCTAATCCGCTCCTTGACAGGCAGGAAATTAGGATATTTAGCGTTCCTGCCCTCCCATTTATGGAAAACAAATGGCTCAATTCCTTCTCCTTCTGGTAGCATCGCTTCCTGCCCAAAACGAATGGCAACCTCCAGCGGAGCGTATTTCATACCATACTGTTCAAATATATGCCTGTTATTACAACAGATATATCCATCTTCGTTATACCAGCCATGAAATGGTTCCCATGGCATATTAATTTTACTCGGCAGTTCCATTAGCCGTCTGCTTCTTATAGAAACACTATTCCCTACACGGCACAGATTTCCATTAATGTCACGATAAGTAATTTTATCATCCTCTGGTGGAAGCGGCCAAGGAGCGCCTATATAATCATACTCCAAAAATTCATCACTCCACATACTAGGATTTACAACAAATCCGTCATAATGTATGATCAGCGCAAATTCTGTATCAATATATTTATATAAATCATACACCATGCTGTAGTTAAACTTATCAATATTATCAATTTTGTCTATATGTTTATATCGAATAGAATCTGGCAGGTCACTAGGCTTTTCATGGGTTATCAAAATTGAATCCGCAAATTTTACCCCTCTCATGCTGTATTCCATTGCCTTGATTGTTGGTTTAAGCCGCACTGAAGTCATAGCTGCAAGCGTCACACTCTTTAATTCGATCTTCCCTGTATTGTCCATACAATTATCCCCATACTCTAAATCTGCGTCTATGCAAAATCCGCTGTTACATCTATAATACTGCCTTTCTTTACTTCATACACTTTATTACAGTTCTTGATAGTAGACAATCTGTGCGCTATAATAATCAAGGTTTTTTTGCCTTTGAGTGAATCTATGGCTTCCATGACAGCCGCTTCTGTATCATTGTCGAGCGCCGCTGTAGCTTCGTCGAGCAGCAGAATATCTGGCTGGGAATATAACGCCCTTGCAATAGCAACACGCTGCCTCTGTCCTCCCGAAAACCTTATGCCTGATTCTCCAACTACGGTGTCTAACCCCTCTGGCAGATTCCGCACAAAATCTTTCAGCTGTGCCTGTTCCAATGCGTCCCATATTTTATCGTCATCCGCTTCACTTTGTCCAAATACAATGTTTTCCCTGATTGTGTCGTCCAATAGATAGACAGACTGCGGCACATATGAAATAATTTGTGCCCATTGTCTCAAATCGCAATAAATATCCTGTCCATCAACTAAAATATTTCCATTTTCAGGCTTATACAGACCTAATAAAATATCTGCCAGGGTTGTCTTTCCTGAACCTGACTCCCCTATAATCGCTATTGACTCTCCTTTTTTTATTTCCAAAGAAGCATTTTCCAGTATTTTTCTTTCAGCACTGTCATACTGCCACATAATATTCTGTATGTCAATTCTGTCATAAAAAGAGAGGCTGCATTCCTCCTTTTTCTTTCCTGCATCCATCTGAAAACTTTTTCTTGCTGAAGATATGTTTTCGTATGCCGCCTCTACTGAAGGTTGATAAAAAACAATCGTATTGATTCCATTGGAAAACTTGTTGATCGATGGAAGAAGCCTATATGCGGCCACTGCAAGCGCCCCCAACTGTGGAACAAACGCCATCGCATCGATACCCTGTCCAATCCGCAGAAATACAATCAGACAGATACTGGCAATAAAAATAGTCTCAATAATTCTCTCAGGACATGCGCCGATAACACTATACGTAATCTTGGTTTTTCTGTATTTATCATAGGATTCTTTGTATTTGGCATAAAATGCCTCTTTTCTCTGCATCACGAAAATATCTTTGATTCCCTGCGAAATCTGTAGTATATTTCTGCTTCTTGCCAGATCCTGTATTCTATGTTTCTCGCCTGTAAGCCTTAATATATTTTTGAATCCTAAGGCAAGCACTATAACCGTCAAACCAGCAGCAATTGTAATCCCCATCGCCATAAACCAATCCTGCTGTATAATGTATATAATAATAAACAAAACGGTTAGGCTCTCTGCCATCAGCTGACAGACTACCTGCAGAATATTATAAATATTTGATATATCGTCAATTGCTCCATGCCTTATATCACTGCTGTTGGTCTGCACATAATACGAATAAGGCTTCATTAAATATGACCTGAGCATTGTTAGGGAAAGTTCTTCCTCAATCTGGCACTGATATGCCAATTGTACTGCCCTTGAATATATCAGCAATATATTTTTGACAATATATATTATGATAACTCCTATTACCAGTATGGCAAGAAATCCCACATAAGATTCCACCCCCAATATCTGCGCAGTATAAACCACCCACTCATTTTCCATCAATACCCTTGGTTCCAGGAGCGCATTGATAAATGGAGACATCACCGCTATTCCAACAAGCTCAAACATTGAAGAGACAAGCATCCAAAACAATATCTTTAAACCTCTTAACCGCTGATTTTGGTCCAGAATTTTGTTTAATTTGTCTAATACCCCCAGAAAACTCCTAATGTTTTTCATTTTATCCTCACCCAATCCTCCGGTACAATATGCAAAAAAGTATCATTGTTTGTCCACTTATCCGGTGCCACGACTATTTTATCCTTATTCCGGTTTAACCATGCTGCCCACCAGCTATAACTACTATTTGCAATAATATTATGTTTGCATTTCGACATATGATACATATCAATCCAGCCAGCACTGTCATTGTTCCAGTCAATCTGCTCAATATCATGTTCTTTTATGTTAATATTCCTGTTCACCCATTTTACATCATTTGTAAACAGAAAAAACTTTACATTATCATATCTGTTTTCAAAATAATTAAACGCACGTTCATAGTACTCTGCCGTGCATATGTTCCCGAATATTTTAATATTATTAGCAGAAAAATAGTCGCCTCCTCTCACATGTACAGCAACTGCATTCTCTGCCTCTGAAATTTCCTGACTTAATTTAATATTTACCTCATTTAGTTCCCAGACTGGAAATGCAAAATCCTTTAACAGTTCTTCGCGTATTCTTTTGAAATAATCTTCATTTTGCCAGTATCCTATCAAATACTTGTCCTTTTCTTCCATAAAGCTTATATCAAAATCTTTATTTTCTTCCATCCTGACAGCAGACAGTTTTGTTCCGGCATAAATATCTATAATCCGCAAAACTTTTTGAACAATATTCTGGTATTTTCGCAAATCTTGTTGTCCCGCTGTTGGCAGATCGGATACTATATGACTTAATTCACAGGTTCTGGAAGTGTCACCGTCTGGAATATGATTATAATATGATGTATCATATTTTATTTCAGTTCCATTCTCCCTTAACGTTCTCCCAAAAGCATATTGAAACATCTGATTACCCAAACCACCCATCAACTTTATTATTACCATTTACCTGTCTCCTGACACATTAGTGCAATAATCTGTACAAATGTCCATATAGTTTTTTAACAAAAATAACCATTCTAAAAACAATAGTACTAACAAATCCTTTTTTTGTCAAATATAATATCGCTGCCTTCCTTTCCTTCGGTAAGTCCAACATGGGAAATTTGTCCTGAAATTCTCTGAATTCCTTTGTCTCCGTCAATACAGAAAAATCATGATACATTTTATCACCGGCATAGTATCTCTTTACTGACTCACAATATTCAAAAATTAAATTTGTGCACATATAACAAAAATAATACCAGTATTGCCCAAGCATATGTTCATACCTGTCACTTGAAAATCGTGTGAACAAATCACTTAAAAGCACCATTGTGCTATATATCCTTGAATTGTTCCACACATGACACATAGAATTATTATTTATTCTATAATAATAATAGTATCTCCCCTTCAAATATGACACAGACTCCGCATCTAAAAGGCAAAAATAAGAGCAGGCGGCATCTTCTCCAATTGTAATATTATTATCTACCAGGTTCTGATTTTTCCTGATAATGTCTGCCTTGTATAACTTATTCCACATTGCTGGAAGAAGACCGAAATTATAAAAACCACCATTGTACAGCATACAGGGATACAGTCTTTCTTCAAGATCTTTCTTCGTTTTGTAAACCCCTCCTGCAAGCCCCTGATTCAGTTTCAAGACCGCTGTCTCCTCCCACTGAAGAACATCACAAATAACAATATCTACATCTTCCCTACATGCTTCTGTGCACATATCTGCATACATATTTATATCAATTTTATCATCTGCATCCACATATGCAATATATTTTCCCTGTGCTGCTTGTACCCCTGCTTTTCTCGCACTAACCAAGCCTCCATTTTTTTTGTTTATAACTATAACATTGTCATTCTTTTCAGCACATTCCTCACATATTGCTCTGCTCTGATCTGTCGAACCATCGTTCACAAGGATCAATTCAAAATCTCGGAATGTCTGTTCAAGTATACTGCTTAGACATGTTTTTAGATATTTCTGTGCGTTATAAATCGGTACAATCACACTCAAAAATGGCATTTTTTCCTCCAATTTACTGCTTTTATAGCATTTTTGATCTTCTTTAACAATGCAATAAACTTGCCAGACTTCATTGTATCCACATCAAAATATTTACTTTTATCTCTAACTAATATCTTTGCCTCAAATGGCAGATTCCAGCCTTCCGCATAACAATATGATGGTGAAAGCAGCATCCAGTTATCATGTTCCAAAATATAATGATTAATATGTGACTCGTCGTGCCACCTGGCTATAATATTATTTTCTTTATCTATATCAATATTTCTTTTTAATTCTTTTATCAAATTAATATAAGCCGCTGCTTTCCCGCCATTTATTCCACCACAGACATAATACTTCCCATGCCCTCTTTTAATATAAGCGGTCGACTTTGGATTTCTATCATACGTAAATTGCCTAGGTTTCTTACGGTAAGCCCCTGGATGCTGTACCACCACAACATCTTTCTCAATAGGCAGAAATTCCTTCTCACCGATCTTGGCAACACACTTACAATTTGCATTCATAAAAAAAATATAATCAAATAATCTAAGCTGCTCCAAAATTGTATCAAACAAATGATAACGCATCAATGTATCATCAGGCCATCCCAATCGTTCCTGGTATATTTTATGAATTCTGTCGCATTCGTCTTCCTTATATAATTTGTCAGCATCCGTAAACACAAAATATTCTTTCCGTGTATCTGGTAGAAAATTCCTTTCATAACTCTCAAAAAAATCTTTCCAAAACACATCATACTTTCCTGTACATATATATAATATCGCTGCCTTTATCATATTTGTTATCCATTCACTTCAAAATTTTATCCAACATCTGATATACAATATCCATCTTGTTTGCGGTTTCGACACTCAACCAATTGGAACCATTTGATACATGACACCATTTTCCATCCAATATTTCAATTTGCCCTTCCTGGACATACTTGGCCTTTTCATTTAGAAGTATCTGTTCGTATTTCAATTCCGCAAAACACAAGTCACCAGTTTCATTGTTATATATTGTCTCATACATAGCACTTCCAGTATCTCCCCAATTTGTACAGCTAAAATCCAGCTTACTGATATCAATACTCTTAGTTTTAAAAAAACAAAATCCTGGCCACAAATACCATTTTTCTCCTCTTTCCTGCCTCAATCCATAAAATATCTGCCCAGTCTCATAAACGGATATTTCCCTGATCGGAAAACAATCATGATCGATAAACCCTATCCATTCTACTTCCTTCAAAGATGACAGTACATTTCTACTAACCCAATTTAAAGCTGCAGCATGGGAATCAGAAAGTTTCAATGAATTATCAGGCAGTTTAATATACGCTATTTGATTTTCCATGCAATACATCCTGATCATATTAGCAGATGTTTTATCATTCGAATTGTCTGCCACCAGATACGAATATTTTTCCTTTACAAATCGTCTCAACAGTCGGAACTGATACTTTATCAGTGATACATCATTAAAAGCAACAACAACATATAAAATTCTCGCGCAATCAATTGTGTTGATATTTACCTCATACTTGCATTTAGTTATTATATATTTATTCATTTTATATTTTCTTATATCATTGTAGAGCATTTCTTTTATTATCATTTTCCTGTTCCTCGGATCTTTATCCAGCCCTCACAATACACATCTGATGTTTCCTTTGTATTTACCCACTTATCTGGGCAGATTACCTTTTTATCAGGATTGTCATTCAAATATGCCGCCCACCAGCTAAAACTACTGTTCGCAATAATCTGATGCCTACATTCAGTCATCAACTGCATATCCACATATCCCCGCTCCTCACTGTTGCCTTCCACATAAATATAATTCCTTTTTTCGCCAAAAACTTTTTTCGTCCATTCCATATCATTGGAGAAAAAATAAAATACCGGCATATTGACCATTTCATTTATCAGCTCAATCGCCCTTTGATAATAATCTTCCGTGCAGATATTTCCATATATATCCTGATGTTTGGCATAATCTCCCCTGCGCACGTGAATCGCTACCGAATTTGTGCCACTTATCTGTTCCTCAAACAATTTATCTCTTCCTGTTAAATCATCTATAAACTGATAAGTTCTCTTAATCTCTGGCTCGATATCCTTAAAATATTTCCACGTCTGCCAAAACCCATCAAGATATCCTTCGGTTAGCTGCATTGCATTTGGATCGTATTCATATTCATTTTTCTCATAAAAATGAGTCCTTTTATCACCCAGAAGTCGCATAAGTACTCTTGCCGCCATGCCAGTTCCAAGTACATAGTTCCTTGCTTCTGCTTTTGTACACAATTCATATTTCAGTTCAAAACATCCATAATCTAAAAAGCACTTCCTTTTTTCATCTATATGGGTAAACTTCGCCCTGTCAAGCTTCACTTCTTTACCTTGCGCCAAAAGAGCTTTGTATAGAGCAAATTGAAACATCTGATTACCCATACCTCCCATTAACTTAACAATTATCATGCTACCCTCCACACAACTGTCCAGTCTCCATTTGAATCCTAGTATGGATTATTGTTGAAATCTGTACATGATTTTATATCTGACATCTCCTATCATAAGTTTCCATATTGTTTTGTTAAATTTAAAAAGAATTATTGTCCCTTTCACTATGCGGCGACTTATGGATTTGCATTTGAGTTTCTTCAGCGCATCAAAATACTCGTCATAATATTTCTGAGTTAAATTCATATATTGCTTTCTCGTCGTTTCATTGTCTTCCTGCGTAACTGTTTGATACCATATTTTTAATATCACAAGATAGAATCCAATGAGTGATTCTTCATATGCAAATTTACATCGTTTCTTCGTATAATACTCCATATTCATCTTATTTGCCAATGCCAATTCATAATGCAATGCGTTCGGTTTTAGCAAACGGCTGTCTGTATATTTTGAAATTCTATGAAAGATATATACATTGTTGAGCAATGTCACCGTATCCGCATTAAAGAGGAATCTTGGAACACAATATATATCATTCAGATAATTTTGTGGAAGAATACTCTCTGCTTCACGAATCGTCCCTAACATCTTTTCGTAAAAGTCTCGTTTAATGAGCATGCCCCACAAACGGCTTATCTCCCCATTATTGTTTTCTCTTTCAAACAACCTGTGAAGCATAGTTTTACCGCTCATATGTTCAACCTTATCCTTCTTTATATGAAATGAATGCTCCAATATTTTACTACTCAGAACATTCTCAAAACATACGCACACGATATCAGAGGTGCCATATTTCATCATATCTTTAAACATATCTGGATGAAAGATGTCATCTGCATCAAGAAATGCTATATAGGTTCCCTCTTGCGCCATTTTATAACCATTATCACGTGCATTTGACATTCCACCATTCTTCTGATGCCGAACCTTAATTCGGGAATCCTTCGCCGCATACTCATCACAAATTTGTGTAGTCTCGTCTGTAGAACCATCATCTACTAATATCAGCTCATATTCCTTATATGTTTGATTTAACGCACTATCTAATGTTTCTCTCAAAAAACGACTCCCATTATATATAGGAATAATAATGCTTAATTCACATTTATTTTTCACATCCACTTCTTTCACACCTACTTTTTCCTCCACCCTGCCAGCAAATTCTGCACCTTCACCACCAAATCTGCATTCCAGTCAATCACAGCTCCCTGGAAATAGATCTTTGCCATCTCCATATTGGTCATCACAGGACGTACTTTTGTGTCAATCGTTATCCCATTTCTTCGGCAGAGTTTTTGTCCTTGCTGCATCCATTTGCCCTTGCGCACGCCTTCTTCATATGGAAATTCATAATCCAGCGCTACCAGCAGCGGCTGTTTGTCCTCTGCTTTGTTTCCACCCTTTTCCAAAGAGGCAATTCGTTCAAAATCCCACGCGCTCCACTCATCTTGAAGTGTATTTTCGAGAAAACTGCTGTCCCATATGCCTATCTGTGTTGCAAATGAATATGCTCTGCCTCTTTTATAATATCCTATATTTTTGTGTCTTTGCCAATGTCCATGACATGTAGGCGATTCTGTGAGACGCAGATTGGCAGCATGATACTTTATCGCCCGCTCAAGCTGTTTTTCAATATCGTTGTTCTGCACATAATCACACAGCAGATAATCATCCATCCACAAGCTGACATAGGGTGTCTGCGCTGCTTCTATGGCTTTTTTTATCATTCTTGCCCATGTGTCGTCATTTTGTATGATTTTTGTAAACACAGATTGCTTGTCCGTTTCATGGTATTCATCTGTCACCAGCAGGACCTGATAAGGACAGTTTTTCCAATATTTCTGGAATAATTGTGAAAAAACTTCCCACATGTCTCTGTTTTTCCAGCAAGAATATATGATGATTGACAGTCTGTTACTCATTGTATTATGAACTCTCTTCCTTCTATTATTTAATTTTCTTCACTGCCCCGCTGTTTTTGAGCACATTCCCGGTATAGGCTAGAGCAACCCGAAAACACACTATTGGGTGTAAAAACCATGCCGGTGTTGGAAACTTTATAAATCCTCGTATACTGTCAACAAACGGAATTAGCATTGTACCTAATGTAAGCCCCAATCGAATCATCTTTGGCAATGTCAAATCATAGGAATAGGTTCTGTACTGATCGTCTCTGCCAAGCTGGGCAGCGTTTCTCTTGATTTTTGCCATAAAATCTTTATAATTAACAGAATGATTGTGAACCACAGTATCTTTCATAATGATATAGTTGTCATATCCTTGTTTTATCAATTCGAGATTGGAATCTATATGGTAAAAAAATGGCTGCCATTTTATCAAATGAACATACTCTTTTTTGATTAAAAAGCCTTGTGAACCTATGGTGGGAAGTGATTTGCTGTCAAACTTTATCTTAAAATATTTTTTTGTCTGTCTTAAGACTTCTCCACCAAGGTGCCATGTCTTTTCTGTCTTCATCATATGATCTCTGCGACGCAGATAAAAAACCGCTGGGTCTCCGCACCCATAAAGCGCCATATACTTATCCGGCAGACTGGATTTTTGGCGATAGGCAAACCATGCTGCCTGTCCGCCGACGCAGTGTTCCTCCACCACTGCGCAAACCAGGTTTTCAAGCCAAGTTCTATGGGTCAAAATATTGTCATCATCAATAAAAAACAAATATTCTCCTGCTGCATGTTCAATTCCTATCGACTTGCCTCGTTCTGGATCGTGTGTTCCGTTTCTGACAATCTTTGCACCAAACTGCTCTTTTGCAATCTGCACAGTATTGTCAGTGGAATCGTCATCTACTATAATTATCTCTATTTTGTCCTGCGGATATGACTGTTTTTTGATACTTCCCAGACATTTGGGTATTCTTTTTTCCCCATTATACACAGGCATAATTACGGAAATGAAAGGATATTGATTCATTCTTTATAATCCTCCTCAATCATGCATTGATGTTCCTTTGTCCTTTTATCATAGCTGATAATACCCCATACCACACCTCTTTGCATTGCCCTGTCTATTTCTTTTGACTTCTGCGCACAGCATTTTGTTCCTCTATAAAGTTATCAAACGCTTTGCCGGCTTTATCCCACACAAACTGTTGCGAAAAAACATAAGCGCGTTCTCTTTTTTCATGGTATACCGCTTTATCGGAAATAGCCAGATGCATTTGATGCGCTAATGCATTTACAGAATTTTCCGCACACATATATCCAGCTTTTCCATAGTCAACTGCTTCCCGTATCCCCGGCGAATTAAATGCAATACAGGGAGTTCCAACACAGCCTGCTTCTGTAACAGGAATTCCCCATCCTTCTCTGATAGACGGAAATAAAAGCGCCCATGATCTGCTCAGCAATTCCCGTTTTTTCTCCTCTGTCACATATCCCCAACTTACAATATCTCCTTTTGGATTTTCACCAGTTGCATCCTCCCAGCTCAAATGATTCGCCTTGCAGATTGGCATAAGATTTTTGTTTACATACTCTTGGTTTTTCCTGCCAATTATCCACAGCCTTGCCTCTGGATAATCTTTTTTGATCTTTGCAAGCGCTTCGACTGCCACTTCAATTCCTTTGTAGGGCGAATATCTTCCAGCATAGATAAATGTAGGTTTTTCCTCTTTTAGACACCATTTATCCCGTGTCCACGGCTCAAAGGATACGCCATTATAAATAATTTTTATTTTATCTGGGTTATATCCGCGCTCAATCAGCTCATTTCTTGTAGACTCAGACACCGTTATTACTGGGTCCTGTCTGTTCATACGCAAAAAGCTTTCCTCCAGTAATTTTCCGATCTTACTAAGCGGAAATTTTGCGCTATAATCCCAAATTTCTTTGGTAAGCTGATGAATATAAAAGATTCTCTTTTCTGGTGCAACCCAAAATGGGGTAAAAAAACGATGTGTGTTGCATTGATCAATCACAAAATCAATCTGATGTCTGTTTACCATATAAAATCTCATAGCAGCAAGAATGACCGTAAGTGCATTGCCATGTCTTAAATACATCACACCATCTATCACTTCACGCTCTGGCTGTCCTTTTTTCCGTGTAGACAGATGGTAGATTCTATATTTGCTTTTATCCGCCCGACGCAGCATTTCATGTGTATGAACCTCTGCACCGCCCGCATTGGGAGACGTAATATCCCGCCATGAAAGGGAAAGTATTGTAATTTTGGCACTCTTTTTAATCTTTTTCATAAATGCACCTAACTCCTGCTTCTCTACCTGCCTCACCCATACATTCAGATATCAAAGATTTCCTGCAAACCGATTGTAACTGCTGGCATGGCCTTCAATGCCAATACCACATCTGCATTATAATTTTCATCTTTCTCATCCTCTTCAAGAATATAGGATTTATTTAATTGGTATTTATCACCATCAAGATAATAAACTTCCACCGAACGCTCTTTGGGCGACACAATCCAATACTCATCTATGCCCAGTTTCGCATATTTTTCCATTTTTAGGGTTCTGTCGCGAAATGCTGTACGCGGACTTATCGTTTCCGCTACAAATCGCGGAACCCCCTTGTATTTGTCATTTTTTATTCTCTGTCTGTCACAAATCAGCATAATATCTGGTATCAAATACTCATCGTCTGACAGATACAGATCAAGATTTTCTATTGTGACAAGGCACACACTGTTTTTGATCTGCGTCTTAATCGCATGATAGATATTCCCATTGATCTGACTGTGCATAAATCCTGGCGATGGTGACATGTTAAACACCACCCCATCTATTTTCTCTGTTTTTATTGGTTCCTGATCTACTAATGGCATAATAGATATCCTTTCCTTATAATAATCGGTTTGCAAATTGGTTTTTCTACAACAGCCTTTTCTCTACTATACACTATTCGACTAAAAATTTCCAGCACTTCTGCATATTCACAATCCATCCAGCAGCACTTCATCCATGCTCATTCAGATAATATCCTTATAAAACGCTCTGATTTTATCACAGATTTTATGATATCCGCTACTTGGATACACAAATTTTTCTACTGCTGCAATTCTAATAATATCCACAAGAATGCAAATAAAAAAGAGCGCTGCCATCACAATCAGGGAATATCCTATTATATTTTTCTGCTTAACCGCCTTATCTATCTGAAATATCCCATTCCACATGAATCGGTAAAATGCTGGTGTCTGATGAATGATATAAACCGCAAACATAGAACGTGAAATCAGATTAATGACACTGCTTTTTTTGACATTCCAGTTTTTGAATGTCAAAAAGAGAAAGATGGAACAAACAAATCCTGGAAGTGCCTCATAATGTTCGCGGTAATAAACATATAACTGACGCAAAAAACCAAAATCCAAATAATCTGCCGCTATTCTCAATCCACATAACAGCAGATAACAGCACAAAAACCACCAAAAACTATACTGTTCAAAAATACGATGCACTGATAGCTGCTTATGTTTGTACATCCCCGTCAAAAGATATAAAAAACAAAACCATATCAGTTCACTAAACGCTGGTGTCGTATGTTCTATTGGAAAAAGTGTTGCACAGCCTATTATCAATATACCAAATACAATAACCACTTTTCTTGTCGATTTGATATAAGTTTCCTTTAACATTCGATTGAGCCATGGCGTTAGGAGCAAAAGGCAAATATATTCTGCACCAAACCACACAGGTCTGCCAAACACAGGAAAAAAAGCCTGAATTAAGGTTGTCAGGCTGGCATTTGGCCATCCAAAAGCCAAACATACAATCGTAATTGGAACAGCATAGAAAAAAATTTCCAGCCACAGATTCACAGCCCTCTCTGGCCTGAATTCTGTATCCACCAAAAACCATGCACCCACAATCACAAAAGTATTGCATACAAGCCTTCCCGCTGAACTCAAAATAGTCAGATAATAATAGCTTATCCCATCTGATATCCCTACACTTCCAAGCGCAGTCTGGGAAACAATGTGTATACCCATGATGAAAAACATACATATAATACGCAGCAGTTCAAAGTTACTCTGGCGCTTTCCCATAAAGCTGTGTTCCTTTCGCCTTTCATACCATTTTGTGCCGAAGCAGTACATCTAAGATCGCTGCTGCTGCAACAAATACAAACACAATATTGCAAAGAATTTGATACCGTTTTTGCTGTATTTGGGATTTGATCCAGTCTGCTGATATTGCCATAACAACAGCAGTATTGACAATCACAAAAATTCCCATTCTATTCCAAAAAGTGATATGAATACCGAAATACTCAGCCAAAAGTCCTAAGCCGCTGATATTTGCAGTCAAAATCACAAGAAGATTTATCCAGGAAAGCCACCGAATCAATTGATTTCCCTTTCTGCCTACAAACAAAGCCATCATCCCAACTACAAAGCAGAGCGCAAGCAAAAATCCCATTGTATTTAATCCACTTTCACCATTGGCACTGAATGCACCATCATATTCAAACCGTATATTAAAAAACCTGCCGTAAATATGGCGGCGAACTGGCATGATAAAATCAAGAATCCGAAGTCCTTCTTCTCTTGCTCTGTCCACATTGTCTGTGAGCGTATTCCCTGTATTTGCATTGGAGAGCGTGTATAATATGATGCTCTCAACAAATGTGGGAATTCCACAAACTGCCGTCCACAAAGCTGCGTCTTTCTCTCGTCTGTGCAGACACAAAAACAACAGTAAAATCAGCGTCATCAATGATAGATTCAAGTCAACCCATGGCAAAATCAGCAGGATTATTACATTCTTTCGATAATTTTGTGCACTGATTCCAACAAAATAAATATCATACAGGATGGCTGTTATCACAGGAACCATAAAAAAGCTTGATGTAATAATCTGCGCCTCTCCTCTGTCCGTATGATAAGGCAGTATGGTTAGCAATATGGAAGCAAATAACGAAATGCGGTGCGATACGCCAATTTTTTCAAATAGCCAGTAAGCAGAAAAAGCAATCCCCCAAAAAGTTGCAATATGATAGAGATTGATTCCAACTGCGACGCTTCCAAATAATTTGCCCAGTGCAAAAATAACCATATTTTGGATATTGTACTGACAGTAAGCAAAAAAATTCTGTCCTAAACCGTCATTTGTTCCCAACACAAATCTTTCAACAAACACATCTCTTGTCTTGCCCTCATCCTGAAACAGAGGCTCACCCCATTGAAAGTCTCTCAATATAAGATACAAGATTGTCATACCTGCAACGGCTATCGCAAGTTCCAGATAATGTATCCATCTTTTATTATTCATACACTATCCTCCCCTATCAAAACTTCCAAAAATACCGGCGGTGTCCGTCACTGACAACTGGTTCCCCCAAGACTTCCTGCAAAGCTTCTATATATTGTATATAGGAATTGTCGGCATACATCATCGTGTCCAGATAAATCCCTCCAAAACCCGACTCGGCAGCCAAATCAATATATGCCTCTGTTTCCTCTAGTGCGTCTAGTTCTGTTTTGAGTCCACTCGTATAACTCCATATGGTTTCTTTTGATACGATTGCCGGAATGCTCAATTCATATGCCCTTCCTACTGTCATTAGTTCTCCCAGATGTGTACCTTCTATTGAAGCCGGAAACTCTAATATCATGGTTTCCGCTTCCACAGAATCTTCAATACGCATCACAATATCCTGCCATTCATCATATTCTTCTTTTCTCTGTTCATAATACAGCACGCCAAAATTATGATTGTAGATATAATCCATAGGAACAGAAATTACAATTCCAAGCAAAACAGCCGCCCAAAGAATCGAAGCGATCACCATACGTTTCTTTCCTGCAAAAAAAGCAGCGATTGTTTCTGCGAGTTTGTCCATAAGTATTCCAAATGATATCAATGAAAATACCATAATAATAATTGCTACTCGGTTATAATTTCGGATTCCTGTAGTGATATACGATGCAATCACAGATGCCAGCCCTCCCTTTACAGCCAGCAAAATCAAAAAGCAATTGCACTTTCCACAGATTTCCAAAATCTGTTCTCTGATATCCTCTGTCTTTTGAAACCGAAATACATGGAGAATAGAATACAACAAACCAATCCCCGTCAAAACACCCATTTCTGTAGCATCACATGCCTGCGGGTTGTCAATATCGGTCAATACTGCAACCATCTTATCAAGTCCGGAAAAGATGTTGTTGGGCGCAGGCAAAAACAGGTTGGTAATATTTAATGCGCCCAGTTCTACTGCATAAAGCGTTCTGCCGTCATATTCCCCCATATAATCGGTAAACCGCGATACCATCAAAAGTCCCAAGCCAAGTATCACACCAAGTCCCAGCAGTATCAATATCAGTTTTTTCATCGTCATAGATGGATATATTTTTTGATAGAACAAAAAAACAAAACCAACAATAATCAAGCCAATGACTGCAGACAAAATATTGAACATTCCCGAATCCCATATCTGCCCCAAACCTATCGTATGCAGAACATTTGGCATAATACATACTGCAATCCCATAGCCGATAGCGAGATAGCTTACGATTACCATCAGTGTATTCTTTACTGACCTTAGCCCGCAAAGTGTATAAATTCCTACAAATGCCAGCACAATCAAACAAAAAAAGGCATAATAAAGCGAATTTACTCCTGTAAAAAACATAAACAACATCAAAAAGAAAATCTCTGCAAAGTTTACCTTCTCTTCGTCTTTATGCATCATCATCTTAATCACATAATAGGCAAAAAAAGGCAGATAAAAACAATACACATACGTCAGCATAATGACATTGTATCCCAATATCAAAAAGGGCGTATTTGACATCAGTATCCCTGTCACCGCCGCCATTTTTTCTGACAGTTTCAGCCGGATACACACAAGATACATACAAAGTCCCAAAATCAAGTGGTTGAAAATCAATTGTATATTGACTGCCGCCTCAACGCTTCCGGACAGTTTCCAAAACAGCCTAATAGTCGGAAACATCATGGTATAATCCGCCATAATATTGCGGTATCCGCCAATGTCTGGCGCCCCAAAAACAGCATTGTTGTGAATTGTGCCGCCCCTGACAATATTATTGACTTCCAAGAGCAGCCCTACGGAATCTCCTCTGTATCCGGCAATCGGAACACGAATGTCGGTTCCCCACAAATGGTAGCATGACATTGTGATGACAAAACCAATCACCAGCGTTATTACCCCATACAGTATTTTTTTGTAATTCTCAGAAGTCCAAATTTTCATCGGCCGCCCCCTGTTTTCCTTACAGCTCCTTCACAAATGTCCTGTTTGTTCCATAACATGAACCAAAGCCCTCTTTGAATTCTGCAAGTTTTTTATTTAGTATTTTACCGTGCTCTTCTGTACTTGTTCCAAAAGAAAAATATCGAAATCCCCGTGCACGTGCAGTACTGATAAGGTTCGTATCAAGAAAGTTCATAGGAAACAGCTTCAGGCAGCTTTGATCGGCTGCAAGATACTGCGTATGAAATACCGCTTGTCCAAATAAAAATACCATGCTTCCGGCTATCATTCGTTCTTCGTGAAACACTCCATAGAATTCTACCACATCTTTCAAACGATGCTCTTTAAATTCAAGCATCTGCTCAAGCGTATGCACTGGTTTTGCATCAAATTTCCGGAGATTGCCACACAAGATTTCATAAAACGCTTCTATTTCAGAAGATGTTTGAAGCATTTTAAACGACAACTCATTTTTGAGAGAATATTTATAATCGCGCCTTCTGCCAGAGGAAAAATTGGACGCAATATCGTCTTTATAGTCTCTAAAGTCAATATAACAGCTCAATTCCTCAAATGTGGTATAACCTCTTTGAAATAAAAAGTAATACAGCAAATTTCCGCTTTGCTTGGCAAAAATATCACTGGCAGGCTTTATATGCACCTCCATAAAACCCTTATGACGCAGGTATTTCTCTAGAATCGTCAGCACTGCATCCATATGCTCAATATTATAAAACGCCTCACTCATAACAATCCCGCCAAAAGTACTGCCGCAGTGTGCAGAAAATATTTTTCTTCCATTTTCTATCAGTTGACATGCTGGAATAACTGCAACGAGTGTATCATTTCCCTTATATAGTATCAAAGATGCATCTTCAAATCGGTCTCCATGATAATCCAAAAAATTCTTGGTCTGAAGAAATGTTCCATTGACAGACTGTTTCATCACAAACGTATCCCATTTTTCCTTATCTGCATTCTCGTATTCTTTTATTTTCAGCTCTACCATATCTCTATCCTCTCGCTGTCTGCCCAAAAATTTCCTGATGTGTCCTTTGCGTAATCTGCCCATCAGACACCTCATAGATTGCGTCACAATTTTTGATTGTTGTCAGTCTGTGCGCAATGACAATCATTGTCCGCTGCCCATGAAGTCCTTCTATCGCCTCCATAACTTCCTTTTCTGTCTCATTGTCAAGTGCTGAAGTAGCCTCATCCAAAATCAATACCTGCGGATCTCTGTACAATGCTCTGGCAATTCCTATTCTTTGGCGCTGTCCGCCCGAAAGCTTCACCCCTCTGTCACCAATCACAGTATCTGCTTTGTCTGGAAGTGAATGAACAAAACTGTCTAGCTGCGCCTCTTTCATCGCCTGTTCAATTCTGGCGTCGTCCACCTCTTCTTTTGGAATTCCAAATGCAATGTTGGCGCGGATTGTATCATCCATCAGATAGATTGTCTGCGGGATATATCCAATACAATTATGCCATGATGCCATTTGTTTGCGGATATTTTCCCCATCAACCTCTATGTTTCCTTTCTGTGGCTCCAAAAGACCCAATATAATATCTACTGCTGTGGTTTTTCCTGCTCCTGACGCTCCAATCAGCGCAATTGAACTGTTCTTTTTTATGCTGAGACTGGCATCTTTGAGAATCCACTGCTGTGACTCCGGATAATGAAAAGAAATATGATCCATCGTGATTGTCTCATTCAATGCAATCTGTGAAGAGCTGCTTTCCTCCTCCTTTTGCTGTTTCATCAGTTCTTCTATCTCTACCAAATCATGGTACACTGCATCTATCGCTGGCAAATCAAACATAATTCCGCCAAGAAAGCCTGTAATGCGGTTAAATGATGGAAGAAGACGAAACGCAGCAATTGCAAAGGCAGACAGGACAGGGATAAAGGCTTCAATATTCCCGTCAGAAAACTGCATTTTGATAATTACCGCAAGCAGGAGTCCACAAATACACAACGATTCCATCAGCGGGCGCGGGAGAAATTTGAGCATGGACTGCTGTCTTTGCAACACAGCAAACTGTCCATAATTATCCTCATAATTATGAACAAAAAATGCTTCATTATTCGCAACTTTTATTTCCTTAATTCCTGAAAACGCCTGCAAAATCCATTTTGTTACCTGAACATTTAAGTCTCTGTTGCGCTCTCCTTTCTGCACCAGCACCTTTTTGTATATCAGTGTAAAAAAAGCGCCAAATACAACCACCAACGCTGCCACCGCAATCGTTGTCACATAGTCCAGCGTAAACAAAAAGACAATCAGCGCTAAACTAACGCTTACCTCCGCTGCAAGCTGCAATGTATTTAACACTGCAGTAAAAAATCCATTTACATCCGCTGTTACGTTTCTTTGCAGCTCTGCTACATTTTTGGACACATGAAACAGATAATTCTGGTGCATATAACAATCCATCATTTTCACCGCAAGCCGTTTTTGATTGTTAAAAACCAGCCGGTACTGCAAACTATACATCATTGTAATATAAATATTTTTTACAATATAGATCACAATCAATACCCCTGACATAAATGCAACCATCTGTCTGACGTCCACAAAGCCCATAATATCCCAAATCAAAACAAGATACCATTTTTCATCAATATAAGACGGATTTAGTGCAATATTCACAATTGGCAGGATTGCCGACACCCCCAAAAGCTCCACAAAGGCGCCAATAAAAATAATAACCAGCAAAATACATAAATTAATTTTCTGTCGTTTATCTAGTACATAATTAATTTTTTTTAACATTTTCACTCCATATCATGCCATTAAGGCGCTTCTAACTAAAATATCTTCACAGTTTATCTATGTAAGTATTTTACTTACAAATTTTGTGCATATTCAGATAAATCTCTGAGCCATACTCTTTCATATATGAAGTGCACATCTGATCCAGTGCATTTAAAATATCATGATTCAAAATTTCTGCATCGAGACATTGCTGCATCTGCTGGTGAGTAAATGGTTTCAAAAAATAAGTTCCTGCATCCACCACCGCAAAGCCCTCACTGACAGCCAACTGCGTGAGTGTTTCCATATCAAATACATGGTACTGCTGCAATGTCTTGTTGGCGTCTGATAATTGGTGAACATCCTGTATAAAGCCCATTTCTTTTGCCAGCAAGCGATGAAATGAAAATGCATTTGGCACATTGATATGAACAATGGTTTGGGAATGGCATAAACAGCCGATTGCACGCAGCAAAAGCTGTGGCTGTTCTACTTCATGCAATAAACTAGAACAGATAATCATATCAAATGGTTTTTCTCCAAGCTGGGATACCACCTCTTCAAAGAACCCCTGAAAACATTTGACATTTTGATATGATTCAGCCAAAGAACATGCATTCTGATAACAATGCTTTGCAGGTTCTACAACCGTAAACAAATATTCATCCTGATAATCTGCAAACAATGGAGAAAGTCCGCATCCAATTTCTAAGATAGCATTTCCAGCTTTTGCATAAGTATCTATCATAGATTTTATTTGCTTTCTTCTGTAGCCCTCCTGTGTGCGCTCAAAAGGATGTTCCATATATTGCTGTTCATAGTCTGCTATATTCCGCATAAATCTGCCTCCGTCTCAATCCGGCAAATAAAATTGTATAATATCTGCCTCTGTCCTTGGCTTGTTTCTTTTGTATGCATCATAATCCTTTGGCAAATGGCCAATATCCCATACCTGATATCCTTTTTTGTACAAGTCATATACTAATGGTTTGGCAGTTGGTCCCAATGCCACACAGATTAATCTGTCCTTTTTAATTTTCAAAGCCTGTTTCAATATTTCATTGTAATGAGAAAATGCCTCCGATGCCGGACCATACTGATACGCAACCGATTTGCACACATCCAGCAAACGATACTGCAGTCTGTCCAATGCACCCTCACCGCAAATCACAGTCACATCCCTGCCTGAAAGAAGTTTTTCCGCCCTTTTAAAATGTTTTTCAAAGTCATATGTCTCATAAAGATGATACGCCTGGGTAAATCCCGCGTCGATATATTCTGTATCTCTTCTGCAATGTCCAAATAAAAAGCGTCTCTGGTCTGCAACGGACAGCGAACGTATCTCCATATATGGCGTCATTTTCTCTCTTGGATAAATATAATAATATGGAATTCCTATCAGCAGGTTTTCTTCTTTCGAAGCAAGTATCTTTTTGAGACGCCGCGCTAGTTTCTCATCATACTGCTGCGATGATACCGTTTTTCCCTGCATCAATAAAATCTCACTCTCTCCAAACCTGACAAAGCTTTTTTGGGTATCCATCAGGGTCTTTAATGTCTTTTTGGTATTCAAAATACACAGCTTCTTCTCAAAAAGCCCATGCCGGTAAACACGTCTTTCCACATAATTATAGCTTTTTCGGCCAAATTTTTCTATCTTTCCTGTTAAATTCTTCCATTGCTTTCTCTTAAGACTTTGCTGGGAATATGCTTTGTTTTCCCTGCGCAGTAGAAAATATTCTGACCCTACATGCACCACATGATTCTCTAGCTGTGCAATTTTGTCGATATCCAGCGTGTTATCCTCATCATTATAAAGTTTGTCGAGCGAATAAATATCTGTCATCATACTGTCGTCAAAACCATTCTGGTAGGACTCCTGCACACGATTGACCGTTATCACCACCGCACAGCCATGATCCTGATTGCACGCCAGATACTTTCTTTGAATTTTTATGCTTCTGTTGTGGATACTGATGATTGCCTCTAAATAATTGGGGTTCTTGATCGCCTTTTCTTCTTGGTCAATTAATCTTTGCACATCGGATTTTCTGTACACAGTACAGTCAAGCTCCCATGGATAACTATAGTGCTGCTCCCCGCACTCTTCCCAGTTCCATTTCATAATGCCATCCTTGCAGACAGCTCTTTTGGGATAGGGCACTATATTTTGTCCCAAACGAATACTAAATCCAAACACCTCTGGCGACTGTTCCAGATATGCAGCCGCCTTTTGAAGCGCAAAAGGTCTGGTGAACACCACATCATCACAGCCAAAAATAATATAATCGCCTGCGGCAGCTACCGCCTTTTTCAAATCTTCCTCAAATTTTTTTTCTATACACCAGTTCACCTGTGCAAACTGCGCTTTTACTTTATCATATCGTATTCCTTCCGTCTCACAGCACAATACAGTGATATCTTCTGGTGCTGCGTCCGAAAATTTAAGCATGCTCTCAAGATATGCATGTAGCTGCATGGGTCTGCCTTTTGAAAAAACAATTACTGATACGTTATTTTTCATCTGCTCTGTTCTCCTTAATCTGGTCTGTAGAATGCTGCGATAGTGTCCGCCGTTCTGGCTGCTTTTTTGCAGTATGCATCATAATCCTTGATAAAATGTCCAATATCCCATGCCTGATACCCTTGCCTGTGCAAATCATATGCTAACGGTTTTGCCGTCGGTCCCAAGACAATACAAATGAGTGAGTCCTTGGGTATTGTAAGCGCCCTCTTCAAAATGTCCTGATATTCTGAAAATGCATTCTTGCTTGGTGCCTCCATATATGTGATTGATTCGCACAAATCCAGCAGATTATATTGAATATTCTGAAAAATGCCCTTCCCGCATATCACTGTCACTTTTCTGCCGCAAAATAGTTTTTTTACCCGTTCAAAATATCGTGCAAAATCATAAGTTTCATAGCTTTGATAGATTTGCGTAATAGAAGTATCTAAATAAACGATATCCCGCCGACAGTGATCCAGCAGAAATCTGCGCTGGCATTTCATTGCATAGTTAAAGCCCTCTACAATATCAACCAACCCCTGCTCATAGTGAAAATAGCAATATGGGATCGCTGCTTTGATACCTTTTTCATTCACCGTAAGCAGATCTCTTAGTCTTTTTGCCAATCGTTTATCTGCCTTTTGAAAGGGAATTCCCTCTCCCATCATCAGCGCAATTTCACCATCTCCATATCGATAAAAACTGATGGGATGCTTCTCGATATAAGAAAGAGACTCCTCAGTATTCAAAATCCGAAGCACACCTGCATAGCGTCCATTGCGATATTGAAACGCTTCGATTTCCCGTTCTATCCTTTTGGGAATATTTTTAATCTTCTTCAAATAGTTTTTCATTTATTTTCCCTGTTATTCCTCATCAGACTCAAATAGGTTTCATAATCCCTGATATATTCGGCTGCGTCATAGTGCTCGCTTGCAAGACACAAAAGAACCGAATCTTTCGAAAAATCATACATATCTTTCCATACCAGCTTGGGAAGATAAATACCAATATGGGGCCTGTCAAGGTCAAATATTTTCTGGCTGATACCATCATCAACTTTCACTTTGGAGGTTCCCGCCACATTGATTAGTACAAACTCAGAATTATAATTTGCATGACGTCCCCGAATCACGTCCTGATCAGAACCATAAATATAAAATACCCTTTTGATCGCAAACGGAATATCCTTGTTTGCCTCTACTACTACCAGATGTCCCCGTTCATCTCCATTTTGCGGAAATTCTATCAGCTTGCAATTCTCAATCATTGCAGTTTTCCTCCTCATTTTTTGTCCCATTCCTGAAGCCGTATCCTACGACAAGCGGAATACACATTGCTACCGGATACGTAAAGCGATGGTAAATATTTCCATTGCATGGTCCAGAAAGAATTGTCAGC
Organism: uncultured Lachnospiraceae bacterium; assembly: GCA_910586585.1. Classification (GTDB taxonomy): domain Bacteria; phylum Bacillota; class Clostridia; order Lachnospirales; family Lachnospiraceae; genus COE1. The sequence goes on along the minus strand of CAJUKA010000001.1, from coordinate 161,499 downwards.
ACCAGCATCAACATAGGAATCACAAGCATCAGCAGATTTCTGTCCTTTTTCACAATGCTTCTAGTCCATGCAAAAACCAGCATCCAGATATACAATGCACTGGTGCAGAGCAGATTGATAAGCGGAATCTTCATAAACACTGCATCCCCAAACCGAAGCAGTCGCCGAAATGCCAAGGAAATTCTGCTTTTTGAAGCGGCAAATGCAAAATACCCATCCACATTCGCACTGGCAATACTGCCGTCACTGGCTCTTTCAAACTCATACAAATCCACAACAACCGGATAAAAATATGCATAATAATTGTTTGCCGTCGCCGCAACATACGTAAGTGGGTGCTTCATAAGCATCTTTGCCCACACAGCAAAATAGTTTTTCATATCCTCGCTGTCTGCTTCTTTTTTCCAACAGGCTTTTGCCCAGTCTGAACGGTCTGGCCAATACACTTCAGGAAGCGCATCATAATCTGCAACTGCCGAAATCGCCTCTTTTTCCTCCTGCGTGACCTCATCGCCATAATATTTCAAATACCGTGATGTCTGCTGCAATGGTATTGACAGTGCCGCACTGACACTTCCATCTGTGATCTGTGCTGCTGGAAGTATCACATCTGAATAAACAAATTTTGACAAAAAAATGCATAACATCACAAGCGCAACAGCTTTGAGCCATTTCTTGTTCAGCATCAACAAAAACGGCTGCGACAACAGTACTGCATACAAGCCATTTTTTCGCAAAAGAAAAATTAGTACTGCATAAACAGCTAACGCCACAAGATGTTTTACTGGTATCTTTTCTGGTCTTTCCTCCGCAATATCAAGGATTGTCAGCAAATACAACATCAAAAAATCTGCAAACAATGTATCTTTTGTCGCCATAATCGCATATCTGGGAATCCATGGAAAAAGGCATAAAAACAATAAAATAAAGGTCCTGACTGCAGCATTTACACGATACTTTTTGAGCTGATACAGCCCTTGTGCCAGCACCCATGCCGTAAACAATTCCTGTGCGATTGTATAGAAAAAAATTCCTGTATTTTCAGAATGAAACAAAAACCTTCCAGCCTTGACAAAAAACCCTAGTAAAACAGTATACAATACGGAATGATGATCCACCAAAAGCACATCTTCTGAAATCAATTCCACTGTGTCTGCAAGCCCTGTATGATAATTGTACGCCATGTAGATAATATCTTCGGTGTCGCCCATAAACATTCCAGGAAGAAATGCAATCAAATGAATGCTCCAGACTGCTATCAAAATTCCAAATACACCCCATCTGTATCGTTTAGGATTTTCGATATCAAAACCGCTCTGAAAACATAAATGTGTGCGGCTGTATGCACTTACTGCCTTGACAAGCTGTGGAAAAAACAACAAATATCCTGCCAAAATCAATACTGTCTTAACAACCTGCGCTGAACCCATCACAAAAATCTGTGTGGTGCCGAATTCCTCAAATGCTCTTCCAAACAGCATCGTCAATGCCATAAGTATTCCAAGAATACCCTCATGTGTCTTTAATTTTCCTAGGCAAAAAGAATATTGATATAAAAGAAAGCAAAAAAGTGCCACAAGAATCCCCAATACAAAATTATCCTCTATTGCATAGAGCAGTTTCAACAAAAATCTGACAATTCTTCCGCTATCCGGCACTATACTTTCAATCATTTCATCTGAGACCACTTCATAATGCATCATCAAAATGGCTGCTGTGAAAATACCGCATGCCGCTGTCATTATTTTGCTTTGTTTGATATCTTTTAGGGATTTCATTGCAATACTTTCTCCTAACTTCAGTGAAACAAGTTTATTTGTTCGATCACATAATCCTGTTCTTCTGCGGTCATTCCTGTATAAATTGGCAGACTTAAAACTTCATCTGCATATCCTTCTGTAATTGGGAATTCTCCCTTGCTATGTCCTAGATGCTGATAGCATTTTGCCAAGTGAGGCGGAACCGGATAATGAATCTGTGTCTGAATACCTTTGTCTGCAAGATAATTTTGCAGTTCATCACGCCTGCTGCAGCGCACCACATACTGATGATAGATATTTTCTGAGCCCTCCCGGCATTCTGGCAATTGTATTTGAGAATTCCAAATTTCCTCATGATACCTTTTTGCAAGAGCTTTTCTTTCCGCATTAAGTTCTGGTAAATACTTTAATTTGACTCTCAGCAACGCCGCCTGCATCTCGTCAAGGCGCGAATTGACGCCTTCAACATCATTATAATAGCGCACTTTGCTGCCATAATTCCGCATCATGCGTATTTGCTGCGCAAACGCTTCGTCATCTGTCACAACAGCGCCCGCATCCCCAAACGCCCCTAAATTTTTGGTTGGATAAAAGCTAAAACAGCCCGATATTCCAAAGGTTCCTGTCATTCTGCCTGCAAAACAGGCCCCATGAGACTGTGCACAATCCTCTATTATATGAAGCTTATATTTTTGGGCGATCTCTGTTATTTTCCTCATATTGGAAGCCTGTCCATACAAATGAACTATCATTATTGCTTTTGTCCTATCAGTTATTGCCTGTTCGATTTTATCTGCATCTATATTAAAATACTTATCAGGTTCCACAAACACGGGAACCGCACCATTTTCCGTAATACCTAGCACTGTTGCAATATAAGTGTTTGCCTGCACAATCACCTCGTCGCCCCTGCCAATGCCAAGCGCTCTGACGGACAAAATCAAGGCATCTAACCCTGAGTTTAAGCCTACACAATACGTTCTTCCTGTATATCGCGCAAATTCCTCTTCAAACTGTTTCACTTCATTTCCTAGTACATACCATCCGGACCGAAGGACTTTCAGTGCCGCCGCCTCGTATTCTTCCTGGTGCATTTGAAACTGCCTGTCCAATACATTGCATTTTATCTGCATTGTTGCTCCCTCTCTCATCTTGAACTGTTACTGCATCTATCCATTTTATTTTTGTTTCAAGACTGTCGTAATAATTTCCAGCATTTGTTCTGCCGAATGCTGCCACAAAAACTTTTTTATAACACGATTTCTTGCCTGCTGTCCTATCATAGTATTATCAGACTCTGCTATTTTTTTCAGAAAACGAACCTCATCCTTGCACAGAAATCCAGATACGCCGTCCTCCAAAATATACGATGGACCTGGTGCCTCAAATGCTACTACTACATTTTCATAATACATCGCTTCCAAAATAGCCATGCCAAATATTTCTGTGCGGCAATAATTTACATAACAGTCAGAAATCCGATAAAATTCCCACATATCTTCATTGGGGATTTTTTTGTGAATCGCAACAACTTCCTCCAATTTTAGATGGGCAATTTTTGCTTCTGTCTCTTCTAACAACTCCCCCTGCCCTATCATCAATAGCCGATACTGATTATTTTTCTGGTACAATTTATGAAAAAGCTCTATCATTCGTACTGGATGCTTTTCCGCACGCATACGCCCAACAAAAAGCAATATCTTATCCTCTGCAGCGTAATTCCATTTCTCCCTCAATTTCGTTCTGTCAAAATTTGCGTAATCTTTTTTTAACAGTGTTTCATCAAGCCCTACTGGCACGGTATAAACCTTTTTTGCTCCCTGAGCCTTCAGATGAGCTGCAAGCTCAGGGCCTTTGACAATCGTAGGAATTTTTTTATAATATTTTACATTATTACACAAACCGTCCACGATTTTTCGTTTCCATGCAGATACATTGTTGCTATGTGCCACTCCAATATACGGCATACACAGTATTTGGTTTTTTTCACACCATTTCAGAAACCTTCCAAGCGCAATATAATTATCGGAGGCTGTGATATAGCAGTCCCTATCTTTGTCAAGCCGCTCAAAATCTGGAAGCGCATGCTTTCCGATATGTTTGCACTTTTGGTAAACAATCTGCACATCTGAGCGCACCGCCGTTTCTTCTTCCTGTTCCAAATCCGGTATCAAATGATAAACCACCACAGCATGTCCTTTTGCCGCAAAAGCCTTTGCCATCCCTTCCGCCTGAGAATTATAATACTGATTCAAATTTTTTTGCTCCGTATTGAGTGATATCACTGCAAGCCTCATCAGGCAGCCCTCCTTTGGCATAAGCATTCAATATATTGATTCTCCTATTTCTTCCTATTTAATTTCTCATAAATGTGACTTTTTAATATCACAAACTGATATCGCTTTCTGCTCATATAACCACGCTTGTAGCGTATTCTAGCGTTTTCCCTGACACCGGTTTGACTACTTGACATGCCGCCAAGCACAAAATTGGACAGCACCTGCATCACAGGCGTAAATACTACCTGCCTAGATTCCCAAAAGCGAAGCATCAAATCATAATCCGCCGCAGAACGATACTGTGTATCAAACAGGCCAAACTGTTCGTATGTTTTTTTTGTCACAAAACAGGTTGGATGGGTTATCATCTGCTGCGGCAAAAAATCATGATGATAGATTACTGTCAGCTTTTCTTTTCCATCAAGCAATGTCCGCTGCATTCCGTAAACAACCTCATATGGCTGCTTCTGATAATGCTTTACCACCTGTTCGATGGTATCGGGTTCATACCAGTCATCGCTGTTCACAATTCCAATCAAATGGCCTGATGCCTGTTTTATTCCTTTATTCATTGCATCATAGATTCCGCCATCGCTTTCTGAGACTACTTTCAGCAGCTTGGGCAATTTATCCCGATGCCTGTTTATAATGTCCATGGTTTTATCTTTCGAACCGCCATCCATAATAATATATTCAATGTTTTTATAGGTCTGGTTTTCTATGCAAACCAATGTTTTTTCTATTGTTTTTTCACTATTATAACATGGCGTAATCACAGATACTAACATTTCAATGCCCATTCTCCTCTGATTTTTTGATCTTTGCATAAACCTGTTCCAGCTGCCTTGCTATGGCCGGGGCACTGAATTGTTCTTCTGCAAATGCCCTTATTTTTTCTGCATCATACTGTTCAGAGTTTTCTATCATCTGTTTCATAGCAAGCACAAGCGCCTTGACATCTCCTGGGGGAATCAGTTTTCCGTTGAAATCACAGACAAATTCATCCGGTCCGCCATTTGCTGCTGCAATCACTGGCTTTCCGCAGGCAAACGCCTCAATATAAACGACGCCAAACGTCTCATAACGGCTTGGCAATACAAAGAAATCACACTGGCGCATCTGGTCCGCTACCTGTCTGCGCTCAAGCGCCCCCAAAAACACAACCTGCTCTGAAATACCATATTCTCTGCACCATTCTACCGCTTTTGCTGCAGCATGTCCACCCCCGCCTATGAGAAGTTTCGCATCTGGATATGCTGCCGCGATGTTCTGCCATGCCTTAAGCAGGATATCGATTCCTTTTTTATAGAGCTGATCGGGTGTTTCCATATAACAAATTGTCAGAAAAGATATGCCTTTTTGCGTTTCTTTTTTTGCCGGATAAAAACGCTCACAGTCCACGACATTGCCGATCACTTCCATTTCATCCTTTGGCTTGTATTCTGAAATCAGTGTCCGAAATGCCTCACTCACACAAATTACTTTTGATGCCTTTCCAAATGCTTCCGCAATATATTGATTGTTTGCGGCGCTGATTTTATCTCTGTGAAGCTGAAACATTGTTGCGTGTTCTGTTATCACATATGGGATTTTCGTTTTTTCAGAAAGTCGCATCGCCGCGTAGCCTGCCCATACGCAGCAGTGCGCATGGATAATATCTGGCTTTTCATTCTCACCAACAAAGATATCATAAAGCTTCTGAATCTCCTTTGCAAAGGTTTCGCGGTGCCCTTCCATCCCATGTTTTAATGGACAAAATACTTTTTTTCGATAAATAGAAACATTTTCTGATACCAGCTTAGATGCTTCTGCATATCCAAGATATTCTCCGATACATTTCACGGAATATGTGTCGCTATACAAAATTGTCACCTGATGCCCTGCTTTTTGCAGTGCAAGCGCCTGATCCCAGAAAAAGCTTCCTGCTGTGGGACGGCTCTTTGTCCGAAAAAAAGCCGGAATAATCAAAATTTTCATGAGTGCTTTCCTTCCTCACACTTTTTTGAACAAAACCTTAAACCAGCTTTTTGACTGCTTAACTGCTTCCCAGCCCATTCCTGCCAGTATCATATATCTCATTTTCTCGCGGAAAAACAATTTTGCCTCTGTTTTCTTTAGCTGCATCATATTGTTTCCTGTTATAGAATTCCCAGAAATACGGTAGTAAATTAGTTTTTTGTCAAGAAATCCAAACTGATACCCTCTTTTTAGTATTTTGAGGTTGATAGGGTAATCCTCCATCCAGCGGTACGCTTCATCAAATCCTTTCAGTTCTCTCAATATTTTTACTGGATAAAAAGAAGCTGCCGGAGCTACAATTCTATTTTGAATCAATAATTGGCGATATTGTTCCTTTTGCCCAAGCTTGGCAAACTGATAACAGTTTTCGCAATACTTTTCAACTGAAGAAAAATCACAGGTTTCTTCCGAAAACAGTTCTACTTTTGAGATTGGCACAATATCTGGATTTTGTTCACAAAAATGATAGTATGACTCGACGGCATCTGCTGCCATATAGTCATCGGCTGCCACAAACCCCACATAAGATCCCTTTGCATGCTTTAGGGCACGGTTATTGCTTCCAGCTATGCCTGTATTCTGCTTTGTTGTCACCAGCTTTACCTCCTGGAACCTATCTTTGTTTTGTCTCATCCACGCTGACGCTGTCTCTATTGTCTGGTCCTTTGATTTATCGTCTGTGACAATCAGTTCTATCTTGGAATAGGTCTGTGCCTTAATACTCTCCAATGTACGCACAATCGTATCGGCTGAATTATATGCCTGCACAATGATGCTCACTAACTTTTGTTTTTTCATCGTTTCTGTCCTCTTTTTACTGACAAAATCTGCTTAACCTGCCAGAAATATCCTTCAAACATTTGTTTCTGGGCAAATGGCTGATACCAATAATACCCCATCAGAACCAACAGATAATTCCTCAAAATATAAACTGAAATAAAATGCGCTTCCATCAGATTGTAAATAGAAAAAGTCACCAGCATCGCAAATAATACAAAATCTTTTTTTCTAAAACTCTGGTACAATAAGTAAAAATTCATGCCAACATAAAGAATTGCTGGAATAATTCCATACCAGTACGCCAGTCGAACAAATCCCGCATCAAAATACACTGTATTTTCCGGAGATGCAAACAGCTTCCAGTTTTCCAGCCTTGCTGCCTCAATCGCATAGCAGCTTTGATACCTGCCGTTTAGCAGCTTATCCAGCTTATGCATGAGACTGTCCGGTGTGTAATACGTGTTCTCCACATGGGAACCGACCATCGCAAACGCGACACAGCCAAACACAAGAAGCGCTCCTAAAATATATACTGCTCTATTTTCTTTGCAAATCTTAAAATACTTCATGGCGAACGCTATCAGTATAAACAAAGCCCATACAATAGCCCCCGTTTTGGAGCGCGTAAGAAAATACAGCACAAAATCCATTGCCATAAATCCTGCAAACCAATACCATTTTAGCACATCGGCATAGCTGTAAACTGCCAGCACAACTACCAGCCAAAGCATACAATGCAGCGCATTAGGATGTCCCATACCCAACACATAACGCGTCTCAATTAGCTGCTCTCCTGTTCCGCCTCTGCCAAAATCGGCTGTAACTGAAACTGTTCCATATATTCCTGTCACCGATAAGAGTATCAGCGTGGCACAGCCTGCCATTGTTACCCAGAATATGACTTTCATGACCTTTTTGATGTCCATTCCTTTACAGGCTGCGATAAACACGATCACTCTAACCGTTTCATCCCTCTCATTGATGAAATACGACAAGGTCATGATGAAGCCAAACACTAGGATACACAGCCATTCCTTTGTTGAATACTTGGTCAATGAGAGCTTTATGAAAAACAGCAGAAATGTTAATCGGAACAATTGGCCCTCAAACGGATTGATATATGCACTTTTGTCAATAATTACAATCAGAAGTTCTGTCACCAGTCCAAGCCAGAAACATAGTTCTCCAATTCTTTTTATCTGGCTGCTGTATGTCTTCTCCATACAAAATTCTCCCTTAGTTATTTATTGGCAGTTCCTTATTTTCTCCGAAAACGATTCTTCACAAAACATTGAACTGTCGCTTTCTGCTCTGCAATCCATTTGCGCACCCATACATTCCAGCCAATCCCAAGTGCTTTTACTTCCGCAGCTCCTTTATGATATTTCACAATAAATTTTTCTGCAAAATACTCCCTACATTCTATACTTTCCTTTAGATGATACTTTGTATACATGTACCGATAGTCCTGATAAATGCGCATATCTTTCTCAGAAAAGCTTTCTGTGTACTGGTGTTTGTGTACCCCAATAGAAACAAGCGGCTTTTTGGTATAGGCAAACTCTGCGCATTTTTCCAGCAAATCAAAATAAAGGAACATATCTGATGCCCAGTTGCTCTGTTCATCAAACAAAGTCAGTTTTGCCCCTCTGCGATAAATGACAGCACTTGGCGCACCAATCTGATTTCCTGTAAACAAGGTCCGATAATCTTTTTTCAGTCGGTTAATATACTCTTTTGAAGCACACCTGTCATAGGAATCCTTTTGATTCTCTTGTGCTACATGCATCATTCCTGCTGTATTTTGCCCGTCAAGCATCACTTGCCTGCTTCCGGAAAACGCAAGCATTGCCTTGGGGTTGGCATCCAGAAGCGCTGTATATGCTCCAAGGCTATGACTATCTGTAAACCAGTCATCGCTGAACATAATTTTGATATATTCGCCCTTTGCCATCAAAATTGCTGCATTCCAGTTAAAGATGTGTCCATATGGGGTTTCATTATGCTGGTAATTTACCTCTGGAAACTGATTTTTTATAAGCAGTGCAATCTCGTCGTTTGTCGAATCATCTGAAATATTCACTTCATAGTCTCTAAATTCCTGCTCGTAGATAGAATGCAGCAAACGCGCCACCTCATCCGCATTATTGTAGCAGGGAATGCATATTGATACTTTCGGCATGGACACTCCTTATCTTTTTTCTATCACACACTCGTGGCTTTTGGTTTTTTTGTTATAATTACAGTAACTCCCATTGCGTTTCTTCTACTGCGTTGACAAATTCATCAGCAATTTCATAATTTGGGATTGTAACCCACTACCCTAACCCTTTCTTCACTACCCTCTTACAGGCCACCAATACCTGATAACATGCCCTTTTTATGGCAACTTTTCGTTCTCGGAGTACTTTTCGAACTGGGTTTTCTTCATGCATGATCAAAAAATCCAATTCTTTCTGGTGAGTCCGGATATATTCTGGATAGGTTTCGTCAATCTCACAGCGAACAAACTGTGCCTCTCTGCCAAAAATATCCTTTCCGTCCTTGATTTGATCTGTCACATTTGACAACACATGTTTTGAGTTATATTCCTGATGTGCTGCCGATATTACTTTTTCCTGAACGCGCTTTCGAATATCTTTCTGTCCATGTCCGCCCATATATCCAAAATGCCAGCCGCCATTCTCGACCCGAATGCCGATTTGTTTGCGCTCTGGAAACCGTAATTCCCCAAGCAGCAGATTTTGCTCCCTTAAGAGCTGATAGCTCAATAATTTAGTTCCAATCCATTTCTTGTGTGCAACACCCTCAAATTCTCCGGCATAGGATAAGAGACTGCCAGAAACCTCCTCCATATTAAGATAACAATAAAACAGTCTCTGAGCAAAATGATAAATCTTATCCTTCTGAAAATTCTGCAAAATTTCTCTGATTTTATCAGGGTTTGGTATCTCATCCAAATCGCTGAAAATAATAATATCCTCGTCTGTACATCCCTTTAAACCGCGTGTCACTGCATTTTTCTGAAAAGTATCCCTGTAGTGCGTATCGCCTTTTGGCGTATCCTCCACCACCACATGAATAATCTTATCCTGAAACTCTGCAAACAACTCCTTATTTTCTTCATAATACAGCGGTTTGGGAAGTCCAGAAAAAGTCTCTGTTGCCTCACTAATCACAAACTTGTCCACCACTGGACTTAACACATTCAATCGTATTTTTAGTATATCCAGCTCATTAAAAAACTGAAAACAATCATATACCATACGCATACTCCATTCTGTTATTTGCCGCAAAATCCCAAAGCCTGTTTCCTATAATGTCATGAATGTTTGGAAATTACTGTTCTTACTGCTTTTTTACACCGTTTTAGGAACGGCTCTTTGATAAAGTTCGGATATTGTGCATTACTTCCCTCCCATTTATGAAAAGCAAATGGCGTGATTCCCTGAACTTCTGGAATCATTTTTTCATGACTGTAGTACTTAGCAACTTCAAGCGGCGCGATATGCATGCCCTCTGCTTCCAATAAATGACGAATCTTGCAACAGATAAATCCATCTTCATAATACCACATTTTACCATATGCGTACTCACCTTTCCATGGAATCTGTGCTTTTTTGGGAAAATCCATCAAACGTTTGCTCCGAATGCCTGCACTGTTTCCCACACGGCAGATATTTCCGTCAATATCGCGGTAAGTTGTCGTATCCCCTTGGGGAGGAAGCGGCCAAGGCGCGCCTATATAATCATACTCAAGAAATTCATCACGCCACAGCTCTGGATGCACTACAAATCCATCTGCATGAACAATCAAAGCAAACTCCGTATGAATGTGATCGCCAAGCTCATACACCATTTTGTAATTAAACGCATCTATCGTGTCTAGCCTGTCTGTATGGCTATAACGTATATTTTTGGGGAGTCCAAATGGCTTCTTGTGCGTAATCAGCACCGCATCACCAAATTCAATGCCGCGCATACTATACTGCATCGCCTGAATGGTTGCACGAATATTCACACTTGTCATTGCCGCTAGTGTTACATTGGGCAGCTTTAATTTTCCTGTATCCGCATTCATTTTAACCCTCCATGCCACACCTGCGTTTGACAGAACGCAGCGCCCGCACAAACAAATCAGAATAAATCAGCCATTTGCTCTTTATCCTCGCCCTGATAAGCGCAGTTTTTTCTAATTTCTGCCCTATTTTTTTATAATGAGACGATGTTTTTTTGTATGCTTCCAGCTCTTCTTTGCACTCCTTGGCTGTATACAATCTTCCCTTTCGGTCCATATAGTGAAAATCAGAATATATATTCTGCTCCGATGCCCAATATCCATCCGATACATTGTGTCTTGCCCAGTACTTCGGTGCAATTATATACCGGATGGTATCGCTTGTATATGTCGGGAAAAATGCAAACGTAGAATTGGATAAAATCAGATAATACGCATTTTTAATGACTGTATAATCCCCCGCCAAATCAAAGTGATATGCTTTAACTTCAGGAAGAATCCGGTTCGCTGCGGCGATATCATCTGTCACCACCATAAATTCCATATCCTCACGCTTCTTTTTCATCACATTTATAGCATCAAGCCAGTATTTGCGCCGCAGAAATAATTCCGGACTGCCTGTATATTCCCCGCCTCTGATATTGATAATGCAAAGATTTTCTCTTGAATACTCTTTGCAGTCATATAAGGGGTTTACGCAAAGCCACTGTTTGATTTCCTTGCGGTATTTGCCAAAATATACTTCGTCCTGCATATTTCCATACAAAAGTGTCTGTTTATGAAGCTTCAAAAAATGTGGATCCGCCCCTGTGATATAACATCCATGCTCAATATCATGTTTCGAATTTCCTATATGGATCCTGTCTTCTCTTTCATGATAAACTGTATCAAAATCTGACTTTTTAGCTTCTATTCCACAGTCTAAATTCAAAAAATACAGACAGTCAAACAATGATTTGTTTAAAATACTAAAATCCCAGCCCTTTTCATATGCAAGGCATCTGGTTGTAATATAGCAAAACAACTGGTTGCCAAGTCCCTGACCTTTTAAAAGCTCTGTCGCAATGATTGGTTTTTCTGTCATTTCTCTCCCCCATTTCAGCAGCGTCAATAAAATTCTCCGAATTCATAATACTGCTGTGTTGCAGTCCAGTTTGCAAAATCTCTGGAATCTCCATCAATCTCATATACCCTTGCTTTCGTCTGGATATTATCCTCTACAACCGTATAATAATGATATCGTTTGCGCTTCTTATCCTCCCCTGTAATATGCAGCAGGTCAAGTCCTTCCCCATCATCATAATCAATCCCCATTGCACCAGCAATCGTCGGCAAAAGGTCGTTTTGTGACGCGCTTATTGTTGTATATTGCAGCGGGGTTTGCGCTCCCGCATTGGCAGGCTTGACAAACAATATCGGATTGGTATTCTGGCTAAGCTTCTCTGCAACAAAGTTTTCGCCATGATCCGCTGTGATAATAATCGTCGATTTTTCATAAATTCCCAACTGTTTCATCTGTGATAGATATTCATAGACAAATTTCATACAGCCTATGTATTGTTGAATCGGGGTACAGTTTTCCTCTTTTACCTTTTCCCCTTTTTCGTTCATGGTATACGGCGCATGTGCCCCTTTTGTATGAATAAAACGAAATGCCTTTTTGTCATGCTCTATCGTTATCTCACTGTCTTTTAACTGCTGGTAAATCAACGCATCATCTCCTTCATACTTGGGTATATCAAGTATCCGGCGGCTGACTACCATATCATTGATATCCTCTGACGTATACGAAAAATAATTCTTGAATACATATGGAAAAAGCCGATAGCATCCTATTTTGACTGCGGTCATGGCACAGCCCGAAAAGGAGATCTCTTCATCTCTGACATGTCCCTGACTGATAAAGTTCGCAGCACCTGTCAATATTGTCTTGCCAATCATGTTCTCATCTTCCTCAAAAAGATAGTATTGATATCCGCTCTTTTTGAGCTTGTCCCAAAACGAACAGCCGGCAAAGGATTTGTCAATGTATTCGGACTGTGGTTCCTCATAAAAATAGGTTTTTCCTGTAAGCATATAAGGAATCGAAGGAAATGTCCGTGAAAACTGCGAAACAGTATCGGGATAATAAATAAATCCAGCAAGCGGCTCTAAAAAATCTGGATGCTTTTCAAGCACCTGATCCAAAAAATCAACATCATATGTGTCCAGCACAAAAACAACAACATTATCTTCCGATGCCGCTTCATACAATCCCTGCGTAGACAAATAATTTTGATAAAAGGCGCTATTTTCAGAGACATGTTTCTGATAGGACGGAACGACTGACAAAATTCCTGTTATCTGCATCAAGCACAAACCCACAGAGGTTGCCGCTATCATTTTCCATCTTGACTTTTTGGCAAGAAAGCACAGCCCCAAAAGCAGTACAAAGCACAGTGCCCAGACAATCAGATTAAATTGGTCAAGTTCTTCGCTCCACTCCTGCTTTTTGCCTTCCATCAGGAAAAGCCTGTTGTTGAAAAGCATTCCCTGGATATAAGCACAGATAGAAACTGCCCATAGCACAAAACACAAAATTCTGCGCTTTTTGCACGGAAACAAATACATAACAACTGCTGATACAATAAAAACAAAAACCCCAAAAAGAACAAACATATACCAGACACGATTCATAGAAAAATCAAATTCATCCGCGTTTGTCAAAAGTGTCTCAAATGCAGGATACAGAAAAAACGTCACAGAAACAAGGAGCGAAACAGACAATGTCAAAGCCCGCGAATGCTTATCCTGCAATCCGTGTACTGCCTTCTCATAAATCAGATAGCCAAGCAGTACAATCAGCCCCAGCCTGCCGATGTTGTCCGGTTGAAAAAGCCCATAAACTGCCATATTGAGATGAAAATACTGCCTTAATAGTTTCACAAAACAGACAATCCCGCCAAGCATTAAGATAATGCACCACGCTGTCTTTTCATTTTTTCCCTGTTTTGTCTCCATCGTTTTTGTCAGGCATACAAACACGGACACTGCCGCTACCAAAACGATATCTGCTACAAGAAGATATTTGTTTTCGCTGTACGCCGGAATTTCATCATCAAACAGCAGCATCAGCCGAAATACATTGATAACCCACAGATTATAAAACACATAGAGCATCCATAAAAAAATTAAGGAAAGCTCTCTCTTGCTTTTTCTGCGCGCAATCAAAACCGCTATGGAAGCAGTTCCTCCTAATATCGTCAATATGATTTGTATAAACAGTGTCATTGCCTGTGACATTCTATTATGCCTCCCAATCCCAAAATCTGCGCTTATAACGAAGTTTTCGTAATTTTTCCCCCATCGACTTTATAAATAATATCGCATTTCTCTATCGTATTCAATCGGTGGGCGATTATCACCATTGTTTTTCTGCCATGAAAACTATTGATTGCATCCATCACCGCCGCTTCTGTCTCATTGTCAAGCGCTGATGTTGCCTCGTCAAACACAAGAATCTCTGGATTGTGGTACAATGCCCTTGCAATACCAAGGCGCTGTCTCTGTCCGCCGGAAATACGCACTCCTCTGTCCCCAATCGCAGTGTCAAGCCCATCAGGAAGTGTTTTGATAAAGTCTTTGAGTTGGGCCTCTTCTAGTGCCTCCCAGATTCGTTCGTCATCAATTTCATTCTCTGCGATGCCAAAGGCAATATTATTTCGGACCGGCTCATCAACCAGATAAATTGACTGCGGAATATAGCCAATCTGTGATAGCCATGCCGGGTAATTATCAAAAATATTGACCCCATCACAGGTAATGCTTCCCTCCCGAACCTTCAAAAGTCCTAAAAGAATATCCACAATTGTAGATTTTCCGGCTCCTGACGGCCCCATAATTCCAACAGATTTTCCATAAGGCACTATCATTTCTGCCTTGTCAAATATCAATGTTTCCGTATTTGGATATGCATAGACAATCTCTTTTAACGCTATCTTATCTTTTAACTGCATTTTCTTGGTTTCATCAACTGGCAGCAGTGTCTGATTTGTTTTTTTGCTGATTTCATTGATGTTCATATTTTCGTATACATAATCCAAGCATGGTTTAAAATAAGAAATATCCGTCATATACGTATTGATTCGGTTGATGCTCGGCATCATACGCATTGCTGCAATTCCAAAAGCAGAAAGCATCGGCACCAGCTCTGAGGCATTGTTTCCTGCCAAAATATACAAAATAATATACCCCAAAATACTTGCCATAAAAACAGACTCAATTAACAGGCGCGGCAAATTGTTCACAACAGCATATGTTTTGCTGTATCCAGCGCCCGTTTTTCCGCTGTTTTCATAATTATCTGCAAAAAATGACTCTCTGTGCAGAACCTTGACGTCTTTGATGCCATAAATCGCCTGAATCCTCCATTTGGCAATCCGTGACTGTATTTTCTGATTCTTGGCGCCAAGCTTGGAAAGGCGCGGTTTCAATACCTTTAGCAGCACCAAAGATAGAATTCCAAATACAAAAAGCAAAAAAACGAGCAATTTCCAATCTGTGAGAATCATTACCATACACAGCAAAACAAAGACTACCGATTCGGAAACAAGTGATATCAGCGCCATCAAAATACTGAACACGTTGGGAATATCACTGTCTGTCAGACGAAAAACAGTGGGAATATCTGCATCTAAATAAAATTCATAGGGTCTGTTTAAAAATTCCCGCAATACCTGACTAATCAGTTTATTTCTATTGTAGGCAATAAACCGGTTCTGCTCATTCACAAGCAGCAGCAGAAATGCGTTTTTGAGCACATACATAACAATCAGCGCAAGCAGAAGCGGTACAATAAAATCTTGGATATCATCAATATGAAGCATATCCATTGCAAGCCGCATATATTCGTTTTGTTGTGCCTGAACAGGGTCTATGATTGCCCAGACAACAGGAAGAACCGCAGAAACACTCAATGTCTCCAATAATCCTCCAATAAAAATCAGTACCCCCAAAAAGCAGATATGAAGTTTTTGCTTCCTGTCGAGTATATATCTGAGTTTTTTTAAGATATCCATTGCAAATTCCTGCCTTTCCTGTCCTTCTTATTCCCCTTTTGCTGCCTGCTCAAAAACCGACTCATAATCATAATTGAGAAAATACTGTTTCTCTGTTTCCAGCCGTTTTTGATAATTTTCTTTTGTCACCAAACCTTCACCCGCAGCAATCCATTCCAAAATTTTACTGTTAATCTTTGCAGAATAGTGCTCTTTGTCCCGATAATTGTTCAGATCTGTAATCACTTCATATTGATCATTAAAATTATACAATCGAACATTCGGACACTGCAAAAGCAGCTTCGTTGCTATCTCTTCCGCGTCAAACTGCATCTGCATCATGCCTTCCTGATTCATAAAATCCCACCAGCAAATGCTATATGGCGTATAAAAAATATGAAATGTTGTGTTTGGATACTGGTTAACTAACTTCACAAAGTTTTCCTGAATATTGTCTGAAACCATCTGGCGTTCTTCTGGAGTCAGCCCCTCTATCATCGGAGCTTTTTGTTCCCAGCGATCATAGTTTGCCATAATATACGTATAACCTGTTTCTTTTTCCCAGGAGGAATATTCGTCAAAAGATGTGCTTGGCTTGCCTCTGAGTGTCCTTTCAATATTGGGAATCACGCCATGATACCATACTGTTTTGTTAAAAACATAGGATACATCATTCCACAAATTATCATCATATAGATACGTTGGGTAATTATCATACTGGTCGTAATCCTTCTCTCGTATGAGCGAATTGAAGTCCATCGTCCATATAATCGTGGTCAAATTAGGATTGCGTTTGAGTGCTCTTTCCAAATTCTCAGAAAGCTCTTTAAAGCCTGCTCCCGAAAAAGTTTCTTTCACAGACTGCACGCCAAATAGAGCATCCACCTCACTTGTCTTGAAATTCTGCGCCATAGATGTTCCTGTGATGATGGTATTGTAGTCAAAGTGTCGTGAAATCCCATCATTGGTATAGCGTTCGTCATACATCCGATAGGATACAAAGGAAAAGGGCTTGTGAAAGTGAAAATATGGATCAAAGACCCATACGGTCAGCGCTGTCAGAAAAATGAGCACAAAATAGATTATGAGACATCTCTGAAACCACACTTTGGCGTCTGCCTGTTTCTTTCCCATACGCTGACCCTCCTGTTAAAAATTAAAATATAAAAACTCGCTTACATCAGACAGCGACAAAATACTCCATATGAGCAGTCCGGTCACAACCACTATCTTGAATGGCGTATACTGCATTACACGCACCTTTTCCTGCGTATTTTTCATAAAAAAGCAGGCACCAACTATCACTGTCATAAAAAACACGAGACAGCTTGCAGGATATCGCTCTATCAAGCTGCCAAATCCTATGCGGTACAGCAGCTTTACCTCTGTAAGCTCATTAAAAACTTCTGTGATAGGCTGATACACGCTGCCATCGCCAAACGCTGCAAGCTGCTTCCACATTCGCTTTGCCTGTCCAATCGAATCCGCTCGAAAAAGACTCCATGCAAATGTACTGAAACAAAATGTTGCCGCCACGCCCACTGCTCTCGGCACCCATTTGAAAAACCTCCCAAAAAGCTTGTCAAAGATATTGCCGATACCATTGAGAATCCCCCACAAAAGAAATGTCCAGTTCGCGCCATGCCAGATACCGCTTACAAAAAATACGATCAAAACATTCACATACGTTCTCAGCTTCCCTTTGCGGCTGCCGCCCAGCGGAATATAGACATACTTTGTGAAAAAACGCGTTAATGTCATATGCCAGCGGTCCCAAAACTCTGTGATGGACGCCGCTTTGTAAGGGGAATGAAAGTTTATCGGAAGCTCGATATTAAACAAATAACCAATCCCCCATGCCATATCACAGTACCCACTAAAGTCAAAATATATTTGCAGGGAATAGCACACCATCACAATCAAAACACTGATCGCATTCAATTCCCCGACATCTTCATAACCAATTGTCACCACTTTTGAAAAGGTATCCGCCACAAGTACTTTTTTGGCAAGCCCCAGTGCAAATGCATAGATGCCTTTGCATAAATTTTCATAATTAATATGATACTTTTTGGCATCTCTAAGCTGTGGTATCAGTTCATCATGATAGACAATCGGTCCTGCGATCAACTGCGGGAAAAAAGACACATACGCTGCATATTCCAACAGACTGTAGCGCTCGCATTCCTTTCTGTAAGAATCAATCACATAGGACATCTGCTGAAATGTATAAAAACTAATTCCAAGCGGGAGCATCAAACGCAGAAGTCCAAAATTTGTTCCTGCTGCTGCATTGACATTTTCAATAAAAAAATCATAGTATTTATAATAAAACAAAATTCCAATATTGAAAAGGATTCCCACCGCAAAAATAAGTTTTTTTTGCAGACCATCCGGCACCCGCCACAAGAATCCAACCAAAATATAATTGAAAACAATGCTGAAAATCAAAATACAAAGATAGGCAAAACTGTTGTAGCCATAGAACCACATGGACATCAGAATCAAAAAGCCAACTGCCGGCTTTTTGGCTTCAAAATGGTGCAAACTGTAATATCCCAAAAGCACAGCTGGAAAAAATAAAAATACAAAAATATATGAATTAAAAAGCATCCAAATCCCCTCCAGCGTTACAAATTTGCCTTTTATCGTTTCTGCCTGATTGGAATTACAAGTTTTTCATATAATTCTACAACGGCCGCATACAACGAAGGACAAAACAGAAACAGCCGCATTCGGGCACGATCTCCCTTTGAAACGATACCACTTGCATATACTCTAGCAATCTCTGTCTTATCAGCTCTCAGCTCCCCCACAAGCCTTTTTGCATAAGCGCTTCCCTGCTTTTTGGCCCTCTTCATATCAACATAATAAAACAAAAGCCGTCTCCAAAAATAATATGCCGCCAAATCGCCAAATTCTTCTGAAACATTTACACGGATATGTGTGATATGCTCCCGCCAAAAGGGAATTTCATCCCAAAACATTCGTTCGCCTTTTGCCACATTCATAATACTTCCCTCACGGTCAAGTACATAGTGGTACAGGCCCGCGTCAATGTACACTGCTTTTTCGAGCCTGCAAAAAGCTCTTGTCGTATACATAATATCCTCCGAATTTCTTCCTTTCGGAAACAGGATATTTTTCACCAAATCGCGATGAAACAGTTTGCTCCACACGGAATTGTATATCACATAGCTGTTATGACCGCATAAATAAATTCTAAGCAATTCCTCTCTGGAAAGCGCAACTACGGAATCTGTGCCGCTTTTTTCCTCTTTGGAATGCTGATATGCATGTTCTGCGCTATGTTCACTCACATACCGACATGCTGCAAGCTGTGCACCATTTTCAACGCAGGCTTTGTACATACGCTCATACATGTCCAGCTCAATCCAGTCATCACTGTCAACATACCCGATATATGTTCCAGTTGCAATCTCAAGCCCAGCATTTCTGGCGTCAGATAAGCCGCCGTTTGTTTTGTGCACCACCTTTATTCTGCTATCCTTCTTTGCATATGCATCACATAATTGGGGAGAACGATCGGTTGAACCATCATCCACCAGTATAATCTCTAGCCGCTGATAGGTCTGGTCCAATATCGAACGCATACAGCGTTCCAAATACTGCTCCATATTGTACACCGGAACAATAATCGAAATTACATCAGTAAATTTTTCCGTCTGCATCGATCAAAATCCACCCCTTCCAATTTTCTTGTATTTCGGCAGGCTGCATTGTTTCGTAATTATCGTGGTGAAGCGGACGTATCATCACTTTATTGAGATTTTTGTTGAGTCTTGCCCCCCATATGCTAAAGGTACTGTTGGCACAGATATTATGGGCACAGTGGCTCATCAGCTCCATATCATACATGCAGTCTTTGCCAGCATTCCAGTCTACAATATGCATATTGGATTTCTGAAAATGTGCCTTTACATAGTCTATATCATCCGAAAAAATATAAAACACTGGTTTGTCCACAGTTTCTGCAATATATTTCATAGCACTTTGATAATATGCATCTGTACAGATTCCCATATAGCGATTCCCATCAGCAACTGTAAGATAATCTTTCCTTCGAATATGAATGCTTACTGACTGCTCCCGCTCCATATTTCTCATAATTTCGACATTTTTTTGATTTTTGGTTTTTGGAAATCTTATTTTGTCCTGCAAAAGGGAAAGAATGTCTGTATAATATCTGTCACAGCCCCAAAATCCATACAAATACACATCATCCATATCAAAAATCTCTGGCATATAGGCACGTGTCTCACTGACTTCCCTGCTTTTTCTCCCTGATAATTTTCTTCGTATCCGGTCTTTCAGCTTCATACTGTTATCCAGAAATAGCGTGCGTTCGTCCTTCGTACAAACCTTGTATTCTAACCCTTCAAGCCACTCCAACTCAAGCTCACGCCATTCCTTTTCGTCTCCTTCGGCTTCTTTGTACGCATAAAAATCCAGTTTTACTTCTTTTCCTAGGGATTTGAGTTTTTCAGACAGAGCATATTGATACAATTGGTTTCCAAGCCCACCCATTACATGTATTAAAATCATCTGCCAGCCCTGCCTTTCTCCAAAAACTATTCGGGCGCCGTCAGCAAAAACAGCTTCGCCGTCGAGTCTACCACTGGTTCCACATGATATCCATAGGTTTCTAATGCTTCCACAATCGTATCTTTCTGCCCTGATACAACATATAGTTTCTGCGGAAGAGCATCCGCATATACGGCATCTTTTAGATAAGCAATCCATTCCTCGTCCGAATAATCCAAGGAATCCAGATTCTGATTGGCATGGATTGTATCCCAGCACGGCTCTGAATATTGGTCATTGTGCGTCAGATAATAGACAAATGGATAACGCTGATGAAAATTAACAAATGTTTCTGTCTCCTCGCCTTCGCGTTCATACCACACAGATACCACCGTCCTCAAATCCATCTTGTCCCAATGATCACGAATTCTTTTGACACCGTAACAGCAAAACAGCAAAATTCCTGCCATTGTCACTGCTGTCGCAACCGGCGCCGCCTTTTTCACAATATCTATGCTGCTTTTTCGAAAGGCATTTAAGCATTCCCATACAATCACGGCAATAAGCACAAACCAAATCGGAAAAATAAATAGATTATAGCGGTTTCCAAACCATCCGTATGCATAAATATTCAGCGTTGTCACCACATAATACAAAAAATACATCCCGATACTGAATCCAAACAGATAACGCACTTCCCGCTTTTTGGTATGAATCCACACAAAAACTCCCGCTGACAGTATCACAAACAAAAGCACCCATATCGCAGGCGTCAGGCGTTCCCAATCTCGGTCATAATCCAGCATACACCAGCGCAGTACCCACATCATACTGTCAAAAAAGTCCAAAATAAGATTATTTCCTGTGATTTCAATCGGTTTGTCAACCCCCAGCGTAGAAACTGCATTTGAGGACTGCGGTATCAAAAACAAAAGCACCAGAGGAATCCCCGCTCCCAATGCCGCCACAGCATCGGATACAAATGCTGTCCAAAACAGCTTCCAATCTTTTTTTGCCGCATAATTGCACAAAAGACTAAGCGCCAACGGCACCACCACAAACACTGCACCATAATGCGTGTAAATATTGACAACACACAATAGCGTAAACAAAAGCACTCCTTTTATGTTCGATTGCTCCAGAAGCCCCAGATACAGATACAGCGTCCAAAACAGAAGCATAATGAGTAAAGAATACTCCGATGCTTCTTTTATATAATACATCAAGATATAAACGCTCGAAAATACAATTACAGAGACAGCCGCCGTCAAACTGCTGCAAAGCTTTTTGATGACAGCATAAAGTCCTGCGGCAGCAAAAAAGCCAAATACCACACTTGAAAAGCGGTACCACCATTCACCCTCGCTTATCTGAAGCCACAGACACATCACCCAGTTGTAGAGCGGCGGCTGCTGCTGAATATAAGCCATACGCTCATACATTGTCTGATATTCTGTCACACCGCGAATTGCCCCCCGAACAGGTATGGAACAATAAAATTCCATTGCTTCATCCTGCCAGATAGGCGTCTGTGTGAGTTTATACAATGCCATCATACAATAATAAATAAATGCAACGCCTGCCGTAAGCCACTCCGGCAGGCGCAACTTTTTGGTACCGTTCATAAATCAGCTCCCAATAACCGATTACTTAAATAAATTCACAACCAGCTTCAAACCATACTTGACATACTGTGCAAATACACTCGGCTGTGTGATGCACTCTCTCATTTTTCGGAAGATATACTTTGGTCTTAAATAAAAACTCAACAAAATGTCTTTTCTCAGCTTCATAACTTCATCTAACGAAAGATGCATTGTTCCTTTGGTGCTTGAATGGAAAAAGTCGCTTCCCAGCACAGATTTCTCAAGGAGATTCTCCTGCTTGCACGTCTCATACATTGGTGTTCCATAGAATGGCAAGGCTATTGTTACCTCTATGAAATCCGGGTCTGTTTCCATTACCAGCTTTTTGGTCAAAAGAATATCCTCTCTTGTTTCCCAAGGAAAACCAATCACAAAATAACCCCAGAATGCAAGTCCAACTTCTTTGCACCATTGTGCCGCCTGCTTGTTTTCCGCTACTGTAGTTCCCTTTCGCATCTTTTGCAGAATTTCATCGCTTCCTGACTCAAAGCCAAATGCAACCAAAAAGCATCCTGCCTTTTTCATCAACTGAAGCGTTTCTTTTTTCAGCGGCCGCACACGTGAGTTTGCTGTAAACTGAATTTTCCCATACAATTTAGAGTGAATAATCAATTCGCACATTTCCTTTACCCACTTCGGATTAATCGTAAAGGTGTCCGCCTTAAAAAAGAAATTTTTGATGCCAAATTTCTCATAGCATTCAATCATTTCTTCCAACACATTCTGCGGGCTTCGAAAACGCACACGCTTGCCCGAAATCTCCGGTGTCAGACAAAATACACACTGGCTTGGGCAGCCTCTTGCTGTCTGAATGGTTGCCATCGCCTCTTTTGTATCCGGCCTGATATAGAGCGAATTGTTCATCAACTGTCTTGCTGGAAACGGCTGTGCGTCAAGATCCTCATCCCATACATGGAATCTTGTCGGGACAATTTTACCAGTTTCATCCTTATATAAAATATTATTGATTTCTTCACGTTTTCCTATTCCTTTAAAACAGTAATCCGCAATCTTTCCAATACAAAAATCAATCTCACCGCCAATTAGATAATCAACATTAGATAAATCAAGCATATCAAGCATTGCCTGTTCCGGGTCAAAAAACAGTGCGCCTTTTAATACGACGATTGGATGATACTTGGTCTTGAGCTCATTCACTACTTTGATATCGTCAAAGATAGTCGTGTTTGTAATGCTCATCATAATCATATCCGGCTGAAATGAATCCATATCATTCAAAAGCATATCAAACGTATCACCCTGCGTCTGATAATCCTGCAGCTTCACCTCATAGCCACCCTTTAACAAGATTGCAGCCGCATAGCCCAAATCATTGCACGCACGCATAGCCTGCGCAGAACCATCGTCAATATTTTGCTGGCAGCGGTCCTCGCCTCTTTGAAAAAGCGCTCCGGGCGGATAAAACAGCAATACTCTTTTCTTTTTCATACTCTATTCCTCTCTTTCTTTTGCTTATAAAAGCTCTATCCTTCATGTTTACTATGATCAAGGCATATTTGAGGGTTTGACACAAACTGCCAACTGAAAAATCAGTGCATCAGCGTGATTTTTCAACCTATGATCTTCCATCCATAACTCTCTATCGTCGAAATCAGCGGGCTGACTAAATTCTGCTCAAACGCACCCAGCACAGCCGCATAAAAAATCAACACAATATAATACAGTTTGTTGCTGCTAACCCGCATCATTAACCGTTTTGCTGCCTCATGCGTATTGGTATCCTGAATCAGATTCAAAACCCATATCCACATAAATTCATAGAAAAATACTGCATAGGTCCAACGTCCATAATCGTTGTGCATGATATACATTGGAATGACAGTCAAAACACCCATTGGCAAAAGCGCGTACAGCCAGCAGTTTTTGCTTCCTGACTGCTTGGCACAGTGATAAACTTCTTTCCAATAACGATATATTTCATACAGAAATGGACTAAACAGTGCCACCATAACAAGAAACAGCAGCCAATATGATGTAATTTCAAGCTTGATGCCTGTATCGCCATTTCGAAACAGATATCCTTCGACGGTATACTGGTGATGTTTGATTTCCTCCACACTTCTTCCCACAAACTCGGCTGTTCTGTTCATTACATAGTCAATGGTTATTCCTTCCTTTGCATGAGAAAAGAACATCATATACAAGAACATTGCAGAAGTACTCAAAAAAGTAGGTATCAGCCAACATACGTATTTTTTTGCCGACTCCTTTTCCTGTACTAGAATCTGATACGCAAAAGCCGCCAGTACAAAATTAAAGTACATAAAAACATAGGCTGTATGCACCAAAACTCCTATGATAGAAACAACAAATGCAACCCACAAATGCTTCCCTCGCAGAACCACAAATACGCCTGTAACAGACAGCATCAGCATCCACAAATCGGTCAGCGCAAAATTGTTGTAGTACGTATCCCAGCCTGGACCTACAAAAAACAAAATGGACATCCCCATAAAAAATTTCTGCGCCAGACTATCTGTACTGCTTTTTTCGAGCGCTTTGCGAACAGACACCACCAAAAGCAGTGTAAACAAAACCATGGTAACAATGCCGTACAAAAACCGCATATATTTCAAGGGAATGTGAAAGAGGGTAGAAACCACATCTAATATTGTTCCCAAAAACGCTCTCTGTATCAATCCATACGCATAGGTAAAGGAAAGCTGTATCTGATTCCAGCCGCCAAACTTAAAAGGAAAATACCGCACTGCCTGTATCAGCATCACCGCTAACAACAATATCATAAATTTGTCATTACTTTTATTTCTGTTTCTTGCTCTCATTTCTTTTTCCTTCCCATCATTTCAAGCGGTACAGGAACACACTGTACGGCATTTCTCCATCCTCGTATTCCTTTATATATTCAAGCTGCATATCCTGAGCATTCGTCAGTTCAACTCTTGAGAATATATACTCGCACCCCAGATTTTTCAAATCCTGCTCCTCAATGAGAATCTCCTGCGCAGGTGCCGGCGCATTGGCTCCAAAGTCATATATATTCTGCCCAGATGCCGAAAACAGATACGCCCGACAGCCCCATTCATCATAATAAGTCTGCCATCCTTTGTTCGCTTCTAATGCAGGTGCTATTGCAGTACGAAACTTTTCTTTGTATTCCTGGCTGTAGTAGCCGCAATATCCATCAATCGTCGTAATCCCATGATAGGAAAGCATTGCCGGATGGAATCCATAGGCACACGCCCCCATAGAAGGATCATATTCGATATCCTCTTTTATCTGTTCAATCAAAGAACCCCCATAAAATTCTCTGTAACTAAGCTGATTTACTTCTGTATGCTTTAAAAGCTTGTACAAATTGCAATAACATGTATTATAAAAATCGCTGTACTCGCATTGTGTACTGCCTACAATCAAAATAGAAACGATACAAAGGATATAAGATATCCCCTTTAATACCCCGCCCCTGTAATTTTTGTCTATCAACTGCTTCACTGCAATGAAAAAGGCAAAATACCATGCAAAGGTATTAAAAAAGATTGTTCTGCCATACTGAAATCCTTTTAGCGGAGGAAGCATGGTTTCTACAAATGTTCTCAACGGTCTCCAGAAATAGAGTGCATAAACCAAACAGTTAAACACAATAAACACTATCGTTAGATAAAATACATCTGTACATGGATTTTTCTTTTTTCCCGTCAGATATTGAATTGTATTCCAGATAAAATAAAATACACAGACGGGAAGTACAAAATACGTATGCACCGACCGCGCATGGGAAAATCCATGAAGAAATACATCTGCAAAACAATGCCACAGCTCATTAGCCCCATAGTCAGCTGTCACCATTGTACTTCGAATTGTTTCCTCACCAGAAAACAACATCACGCCAAATAGGCGATACTCAAAGCATACAAAACCCGCAAGCAGCACTACAAATGCCGCAGCTGACGAAACAGATGGCCGTTTATCCTTTATCCACAAAAGTACAATCGCTATCAGAATATAACCTAACAGAAATGCTCCAAAAAAGGAAAAATACGAACACAGTGGATAAAAAAACACTGCCACATAAAGCTGCCATTTCGGTTCCTTGTATATCCGGAGCAAAAGATACAAGATAAGCGGCATGGAAGCAAAACAAAGCGCATACATTGGATAGACTGGCAAAAGTGCAAACGCTGTTGCTATCAAAACAATTGCTTTCTCATATCTTTTGTAATTTTCCTGCAAAACATACTTGGCAAGCAGCAGACAAGCGCCAAATGCAAGCAGCAGTTTCAACAGATATCCGATGATATATGCATAGATATCTGGCAATAACAAATATAATAAATTGTATAATGAAAATTCGGACGGAAAATAATTTCTGCTGATACTGCCCAATATCGGCATCGTTTCATCCTGTGCAAAAAATGCGCTGTTTTCACGTAGCATTTTAAGCTGCACAATAAACAAATCTAAATTATCACAGATTCCAACATATATATTTTCTCTGAGTACCAACAGAATCAGCGCCTCGAAAAAAAAGATGCCTCCCGCCAATATCCAGTGCCAATATCTTTTAACAGCGTCCATTTTCCTGCCCCTTTCGGTTTCTTATCCATGACACTATTTTTTATAATACCACACTATTTTTGACGGGTAAACACCTTTTAAAATCTTTTAATACAAAACGTAACAGTTCAGCCTTCGGCTTCCTGTTACAGGCATCAAGCCATTCATACATTATCAGATTGTACATTATGCATCAAATACTGATACAATTGTAATAGCGGCATCGTAGGATCGACTTCAAATCCTGGCTTGCTTGCAATCACTTGACCGTTTGGCATCACAAAACTGCCCTCCTGAATCATTGCCGGAAGCGCTGCTGTCTCGAATATCATATCATTTATCTCTGTATACAATGGCACATACATTGATAAATCCTGCATAATAAACTGATATATTTTGCGTGCGAGCAGATTGTAGCCTGCATCATTCAGATGACAGCCGTCACAAAGGTAATTGCCGTATTTTTCAAGCGCCTCTCTATTATCAACCGTATTCAAGTCAAAATCAGCATACAAATCAAGCACTGGAACGCCATAAAACTGACATCTGTCAAGCATAGCAATACGATATTGGTTGAGCGTGCCTGTTCCAAAGTCTCCATAAGTACTCCGTTTGTAGGAATGCGTCTCATCTGCATCCTTGCTCTGTTGGTACGGCACAACAAAGACCAAATCCGCATCTGGGTGCGCTCCCTTGAGATAAGGAATCATCGTGTTGAGCGCTCCATAAAATGTACTTACGCTGGTATCTGTACGGCTTCCTATCGGACAGTCGCCAAACCAAAAATCATTGGTTCCGCCAAAAACAATCACCAAGTCCGCGGTCTTATCCATATCGTACATCCGGTCAATAAAGGAGCCTGGATTAGAAACATTACTGTCAATATCTGTGATTCGGGAACAGGACACTCCATAATTATTGACATTCGCGCCTGTAAGTTTTGATAAAATAACAGGGTATGCCTTATCCGGCGTTCTGGCTCCTACCCCTTCTGTGATAGAGTCTCCAAGCACATTGATATTGTGATATTTGTCAAGCGCAACCCCCTGAAGCGCAATCTGCATCTGCGCTGCCTGGAGTGCGGCTGTCGCACTGTCTGCAGATATTGTCTGTTGCGCCAAAAGCAGCATCGCTTCATTGTTTATCTGTGCTGCCTGTTCCTCTTGTGGTATGGATAATTCTTCTGAAATGACAGGCTCGGTTTCTGCCTGTATCTGCATTTCATCCGTCAATTCTGCCGCAAAAACTGGCGCAGCGTTCATAAATATCAAGGCCGCACCCATTGCAGCCAAGCTGTTTTTCACTATTTTCCCTCTCATCATTGGTTTCATTCCTTTCACAAAATCTTTCATGGGAGTGTATCAGAAAAATGCTCTGGGCAAAAACCATCACGAAGCGTCTCTCCCCTCAAAACGACTTTCGTCTTCCTTGGCAGTGCCGGAAAACTCTCATACCCTGTCCGGTCGCCGCTTACTGGATAATAAAATGTACTCCCAGCTTCCTCAAAACTTTCCAGCGCATATATTCCATAATCCTGCTGCCATATATATGCTTCTTTTGGCAATTGTGCAGCAGCATAACGCGCTAGAGAGAACCCTTTCGCCGCCGAAAATACCAATAGCGCTGCTGTCCCCAAAACAGCTATCCCCTTTATCATATCCTTTTTTTGATGTTTTTGGAAGTACTTTATGAGCATATCGCATAAAATACCAGCCGTTATTGTAATCACGAGGAGAACATAGGCGTATCCATACCGCAAAAGCGGTGCTGAGAGCTGCCAAAATCCATAAGATAGAATTACAGATGCCAGTACAAAGAGCTGTTTCGATTCCAATTGGTTTTCTTGATAAGCGCTGCTGCGCCTTTGTTTCAAAATAACGAATAAATTGTTTACTATCAATATGACAAACAAAATTATACATCCAAAATCTGCCAGTACAAAAAGCTTTCCGGTAGCAGGAAGTGTTGCAAACCAGTTTTGAAACCATTCTGAAACAGGCATATCCACCAGCGCCGCATTGTTCAGTCCTCTGCCCCAGGTCTTAATCTCTGCCGCATCGAGTGCCGCCGCTGCCGCGTCTATCTTCCAGTCTACATCCAAGATATCCAATGCCGGAAATGGATACAGCAAATATCCCGATATCACGGCTGTTCGTGCAATCCATGGGGTAATCACTATCAGTCCCAGCAAAAAATAGAGTCCTATATCCCTCCATTTTTTATCACGCACCAGCAAAAACACTGGCTTTAACACCAGAACCAAAATCAATCCTGCAGTTAATTTGAGCGTCACAGCGCAGACACCGCCTACACATAGCAATGCATATGGTGCTGCTTTGTTTTCATCATTCTCCAAAAGCTCAAGCCATTTTATGATAATAAAAAACACGACACACATAATAGCATAATCTGATGCCGGAGCGACAATATCACTGTATATCACTGTCAAATAATAAAATGCCCCTGCCCTTGCAAAGTCTGTCACAAGTGTATTTCTATTGCGGCGGAACCGAAACAGATCCATCACCTGCATCCAGAGCATCAGTGCCAGAAAACCATTGATAGTATGCAGTGATTTTCCGCAGAGAAATTTCATACTGTAAAGGGCAGACAATGCAAAAAAGGAACTGTTGTAAGCAAACCGCACATGAATGTTTCCCAGTCCCTTTACAATTCCATATTCTTCTATCCAGCGAATACTTTGTGCATGATACAAATCTGAATCATAGTGCATATATCCCCTTGATGTACAATAACACCACACTACGATACTCGCTGCCATAACAAGTTTCCATGCTGCACTTTTGCTTTTCCACGCTGCCAAGAGTACTTCTGCTATCTGTTTCCTCCTAACTACCGCAATTCCAAAACACCCCACTGTCAGCAAAAGATTCGCCACAAATCCGACTTTATAAAACAGGCTAAACACTTGCGCATAAACCGTAACCGCCATCAATCCCACTGCTGCAATACTGCATATCTTTTGGATATGGCAGGCAAAAAGCCTGTCAAAAACTGCACACAAGCCAAACCCTGTCAAAAATATCGTCACAAATAGATAAATCCAATTTAAAGCTACAGAAATCATAAGATTCTCCTGTCTTATAATAAAATTACTCTAAAAAAATTCTTTTTTTCCAAAAACGTGTTATACTAAGCAGAGCAGACGCACGCAGGAGGGATAGAAATTTGAAAAAATTAAACACATTGAATTTGATAAAAGGTATTGGCATTATCATGATTATCATGGTACACAACCGCCACTTTCTGATGCAGGATATGTCCGGCCTTCGGCCGCTTATCAACTTCGGACAAATGGGGTGTCAGCTCTTCTTTTTCGTATCTGGTTTTTCGCTGTGCTTCTCATGGGAACATATGACCTGTTCCACCTCTTCCAAACCAGTCGTTTCTACCTATTTTCAATTTCTTCTGCGCCGCTACCTACGGCTTGCTCCCGGCTTTTTGATTATTATGATAAGCAATCTTGTACTAAATATACTGCTTATGGACATTCTGAATTTTCCTCCTGGATTTATCATGAACAAAGAACCCTTTGCGATTCTTACCAATATTCTGTTTATACATGGGCTCTTTCCTGATTATATCAACAATGTATTTCCAGGCGGCTGGTATCTTGGAACCGCTTTTTTGCTCTATGCTGCTTTTCCACTGTTATATGGTATCATGAAAAAGCTGTTTTACCGTCTGCCCATTTTTATGAATGCAGTTCCAATTGTGCTGCTTCTTTTCAATCATTGTTTGCTGCGCTGGATTACTGTCATGACAAAAAATGCACTTTATCCCTCCAATAATTCCTTTTTGTACTTTTTCTTTACAAACCATCTGCCTTGTTTTAGTTTGGGAATTTTGCTCTACTTTCAGGAGAAAAAGAATTTCTCAGCAAAATGTCCAATCCTTATCTCTGTGCCGCTCTTTCTTGTATCAGGGTTTCTTTGTATTGGCATGTTTTTGATGCCTGATACACACTATCTTTTCACCATCATTCCATCTGTTGCAGGTATGTCGGTATACTGGCTGGGTGTGGCGCTTATCCATTTTGAAAAGAAGCCTGGCAAGCACTTTTCATCCTTTTTTGCCCGTTTTCTCGCAGAATGCGGCCAAAGTTCCTATGGAATGTATTTGGTTCATACATTTGTCTGCTGGTATGGAATGAAAGCACTAAACTACTTTTTGACGATTAACGACGGTGCCTACAATGATATCCTTGTTTATATGCTGCTGCTTGTCCCCTCTGTATTTGTTGTCTTTGTATTGGGATTGTATATGGAAAAGCTGCTTTTTTGGATTGACAAAAAACTAAGACCAACTTAACTGTCTGCGTTCTTTTTCCTTTTTGCTTACAATCACAAAATCCACATCATTTCCCTGTGCAGCAAGACCATCTTTTTCATACCTGTCGCCAATCATCAGAACATCCTTTGCAGAGCAGCCGATATCCTCTAATATCACTGCAATTCCCTTCGGATCTGGTTTCATACAATTGATCGACGCATCGGCGGACGTATAGCAGACGTCCGCTTTGATTCCAAGCGCCTTTAATTTATCCTCTACCGGATAGTCCGAGTAAACTGCGACTGTGATCTTTTTTTTGTGCAATGTTGTTATCAAATCAGAAAGAAAACCATCTTTGTATGCTGGAAGAAAGCGCAGCGGCGCCTCCTGCATATAAAAGTGAATCACCTTTTTGACGTCTTCCCGTTTCACTTTCATTCGATCGGCTACATACTGATACTGTTTATCTTCTAGTCCAAGCTTCTGATATGATCTTTGACTTCCACATTCCTTTTCGTAGCGTTCCCACTGTTCCCGCACCGTTCTGTACTTTTTGATAATCAAGAAATCTTTGATTGCCAGTGGATGTGTCAATGCATGCCCTACTAGGAATCTGATCATACATAGTCGAAATGGTTTCTGGTAATACAAGGTTCCATCCAGGTCAAAAATTACCGCCTTGTAGTCAAAGGGACTTTTTTTTCTCATACTTATCTGATTCATGACGCTCACCTGCCAGTCGGAATGAAGAATGCTGTCTCCCACATTTCCATCACAGGAATATCCACTACTGTAAGTATTGCAAAAAGCACTACCAAAATTCCAACCAAAATCATTAATTTTTTCTCGCGGAATAATTTCTCTGGTTTTTGTGCAGCCGAGTCAGGCTTATGCGCTATGTAGAGATAATAGCAAAACAAGAAAAACAGCACTGGTATTGCCACAATATACTCAATTCTGTATTTGAGCAGGAAAATTCCTATCAAAAATGTTGCACAGAGCGCATAGAAAAAGGAAGAACATAAAAGAGTTTCCTCTGTATATTTGGCAAAGGATTTTCGATAAGAACCTGCAAGCTTGGGATCTCCAATCATTCTGTACTCTGCATAGCGTTTCACTGCCATCAGGAATGCGCCGCCCAGCCAGTACCCTAACAAAATACTTGAAGGCGGATACAAGTCATCACACACGATGAACCATCCAAGCAGCAGACGAATCATGTTATTGATCGATTCCGACAGCACATCAAGATATACAATATCTTTGGTTCGAATAGGTTTGACATTATACAAGACGCCCATTACCAACAGCCACAATTCTGTTAAAAGAAATGGTATATTTACCACCAGCGAAAGACCAACGCCTACAACAATGCAAATCGCATATTCCGCCATAACCAAAGAAAACTTCATATTCTGACTCACGACAGGTCTGTTCTTCTTTGTTGGATGATACTTATCAAACTCTGCATCCAGCCATTCATTAATCACATAATTGGCCGAAGCGATAAAACAGGTTGCAAAGAATCCCGCCACAAGCTTTAATGCAAAGAGTCCCCAACTATCCGGCATTTGAATCAAAATCAGCGCCAGTACAAGTCCGGGTAAAATAAAAGCATTTTTAACCCAGTGATCTGGTCTTGCTATTTTGACATATGCACCAATAGATGCTGCATTTTGGTTGTTCGTCTCTTGTTTACTCATTATATTTCTCCTATCTTTTATTCTGTATTTCTGGAGCCTCTCTGTATCTGTGCAGAAAGTCTTTCATACATTATTTTATTATGCTAGTAAATGATTTTGCGTACACTGCCAGCTTTGAAACATTAGCAGATACCATATTTGAATGCGCCAGTTTTTATTTTCCACAAAATCACGCCATATTCTTTGTACCTCATCTGCATTTAAAATTCCCTGCTGACGGATAAGCTGCGGGTCTAAAAGCGCTTCTGCCCACTCTCTCAACGCGGGCGTTAAAAGCCACTGCGTAATAGGTATCGAAAACCCTTTCTTTGGCCGTTCCATCATGTTCTGCGGCACATATTTGTATAAAATATCTCTCAAGATTAGTTTTCCTTTATCCCCCTGCTT
Organism: uncultured Lachnospiraceae bacterium; assembly: GCA_910586585.1. Taxonomy (GTDB): domain Bacteria; phylum Bacillota; class Clostridia; order Lachnospirales; family Lachnospiraceae; genus COE1. The sequence continues at coordinate 128,497 of CAJUKA010000001.1, read as the reverse complement.
TTTGTATGCCATTGGAATTGTCCAGGCAAATTCAACAACATCTTTGTCAAGCATCGGAACACGCGTTTCGAGTGATACCGCCATCGCTGCGCGATCCACTTTCACCAGAATATCATCTGGATGATACACTTCCATATCCATCAGCATAATACTGTTTTGAACATCTTTTATATCCCCATATGGAGCACTGTTATGTTTATATGGGTACGTTTCTTTTTCCAGGGCAATGTGCAAATTGGAAGCTTCCTGTGCATTGGACAGCTCATACAAATTCTCTGGGCTTTTGGCTCCCAAAAGATACGCCTTTGTCTGAAGCACCTGATTGTTTTTTATCAGCGGATTTCCTATCAAAAGCTGACTGACAAGCTTTCGTATCCCATAGGGATACCTCCTCATCTTTCCCCATATGCGGTTAATCGATGAATAGGACGTGTACCCGCAAAACAGCTCATCTCCTCCGTCGCCGCTCAAAGACACTGTCACATGCTCCCTTGTCATCTGACTCACAAGATAGGTCGGAATCTGTGAGGAATCTGCAAAAGGTTCTCCAAATATCCAAGAAAGCTTTGGAATCACATCCTTTGCATCCTGTGCAGTAATATAAAGCTCTATATGATCGGTTCCCAAATGCTTTGCAATTTCCTTGGCATAAGCTGCTTCATTGTATTCCGGATTGTCCATTCCAATGGTGAAGCTTCTGACCTTGCGCTTTGACTGCGCCTGCATCAGCGCCACAACCGTACTGCTGTCAATCCCCGCAGAAAGAAAGGCACCCACTGGAACATCTGCTATCATCTGCTCGCTGATAGAAGCTTTCAGAAGCCGCTCAAGCTCCTCTGCCGCCTCCTGCCTGCTGCCTGCAAAAAGATGCGCCTGCCCATATTTCGCAGCTTTTCTGACGGACCAATAAGTACTGACTTTGGGCTCTTTATAGGGCGCATCAAGTTCCAGCATACAGCCTGCATCCAGCTTGTATATATTTTGATAAATCGAGTACGGAGCCGGAATATATCCATGTATAAAATAGAGCTGCAAGACTTTTGTATCAACATCATTGTGAAAATCGTCAAGTACACGAAAGCAGCCAATATCCGAAGCAAATACAAAGTGTCCATTTACAAATCCATAATACAAAGGTTTTTCGCCGATTCTGTCCCGTATCAGCGTCAGCTTGCCTGTTTTTTTGTCAAAAAGCGCTATCGCAAACATTCCCTTGCATTGTTTGATGGTTTCCTTTACCCCATAGGCTTCAAATGCTTCCAGCAGCACCTCTGTGTCCGAAGTACTGCGAAATGCCGTAACCTTTTTTTCTGCCAGCAGTCTGTCCCGAAGTTTCCTGTAATTATAAATTTCCCCATTAAAAACACACATGTATCTGCCAGACGCAGACTGCATAGGCTGTACGCCATTTTCCGACAAGTCCACTATGGAGAGTCTGCGATGCCCCAACACTACACTTGCATCCTCATTTGCCCAAATCCCTCCAGAATCTGGTCCTCTGTGATACATTCTCTTGTTCATTCTTTCTATGTTTTCTTTCCAATTTGCAGGATTCCCGCAAAAACCTGCTATTCCGCACATTGCATCCTCCACTCCCGCCCAATTCAAAGCATGGGCATAGTATACTGCTTTCTATCATTTTCCAAATACACTAATACGCTTTTCTAACTATGAAAATCGTTATTACGTATTTTCGTCTTTGTAGCTGCTTATCTGAATCTGATCTACTTCCTCACTGGTAAACAAGCGCGTGCCTACAATATTCCCAGTTTCCACTTCTGACACTTCAATTTTGATAACCTCACTGGTTATCTCCTCATTGCTTGCTTTGATAAATTCAACGCTGCCAAATACCTGAATGTTTTCTATAAGCTCCATAATCTCAGAATTTTCATAGATAAAGGAATCCTCTGCAAGATAAATTCTGACACTCAAATCCCTGTCGTTGAGCATCACCAGATAGGAATACAAATTACTGATGGTATTCATCCATTCGTTGATCATTTCCCTGTACTCTCTGTAATCCTGCTGCCAGAATGTGTATGCTGGGTCTTGTCGTCTATCTGGAATATCATAATTCTGCGTCAGAAATGTTCCCAAATAATCTGTCACTTTTCTTGCACCAGAAGCATTCAGATGATGCGCAATATCCGCACAATCTGTCGCATAATTCAAGGCCAAATCCTCATAAACAAAGTTCAGATATGGAATTTCGTTTTTCTCAGCGATCGCATAGCCCCAGTTTGCCACAAGCTGATCGCCCTCCGGCATCGTATATGGCAGATACATCAAAACAATCGCAATATTTTGCTCTTTGCACAAATCTATGATTTTCTGAAGATATTGTTTGTTTAGCCTGTCTGTTGGATCATATTCCTCCTTGGGTATCAGTGTTGGCGGTTCATTCACTGCAATGTCATCCCGAAGCTCCGCACCTTTTTCCAACCCTGTAGAAGGTTTTAAGTCCTCCAAACCAAGCTCTTCCCATCTGCTGTGATACAAGGAAAAATTAAACAAGTACTCCGGACGCTTTTCAGGTTCCAACAGATCCTGAACCATTTTCATTTTGGTTAATGAAAATGGCACTTCATCTGTAAAATTATGGAGGTAGCGATCATTTACTTTATCATCACCATCCACTGCATACAAATCAATCACTACTGCCTTGGGTTTTGTATGGTCCAAAGCATTTCGAAGCTGCCAATAATTCGTACATATGTTTTCAGAATGATTTGCCAAATTATAGGAAATAATTCCATGATCCCGCCACAGTTCCATCGGATAAACTGCATTCAGCACATGACTTGTCCCCAAAAATAAAACATCAAAATCCTGTTTTTGCTGATAAAAATCATAATACTTTGAATAACTGTATTTCCTTTCAAAAATATCTGATATTTTTGAAACGATGATTATAAAGAGTACTGCAAAGCATACTGTAGCAGATATTCTTCTTATTTGTAAAGGTACTTTTTTTACCATTTATCTGTCTCCTAAAATTGGAAATATATAAAACTTGCAGCATCATAACTGCCGCCCCAGATACCAAACACCAGGATAAATAATGCCATAGACAAATAGCAGATCCATCTGCACCAAAGTTCCTGTTCCAAAATCACTTTTCGAATCTGTATTCCTTTATATTTCATAAAATCAGCAAAAAGCAATACTGCAATCCCAAACATCAACACCAAAAAACTTTTGAAACCAATGCCAAGATCATACAGCGCACCATTCCACAAAATACTGATATTTCCCAGATGTACCATGCTTTTTATCATTTCTATCGCAGCCGATAGACTTTCTGCGCGGAAAAAAATCCAGGCAAAATCAACCAGAATAAATGTGATAAGTGCACTGAGCGCCTTGTGTCCGATACTGTCAGGCTTCAGCGCAAATATTTGATTGCATTGATTGCGCATTGGTCTGGTAAGTCCGCCTATAACCTGATATACTCCATGGATAAATCCCCACACCACATACGTTCCTGCCGCTCCATGCCATAACCCGCTAACCAGAAATACAATCATCAAATTGACATATTTTCTGGTTGTGCCTTTCCGGTTGCCTCCAAGTGGTATATAGAGATAATCCCGAAACCAGCTTGAGAGAGAAATATGCCACCTGCGCCAAAATTCTCCAATGCTCAGCGAAAAGTATGGGCAGTTAAAATTTTCCATAAGTGAAAATCCTAATATTTCGGCTGCACCAATCGCAATTGTTGAATATCCTGCAAAATCGCAATATATCTGAAACGCAAACAAAACCGATGCCACTATAATATAAACGCCGCCATATTGCGCGTAATCACCATAAACGGTATCCACAACAATCGCTACGCGATCTGCCACAACAAGCTTTAAAAAATACCCCCACAGCATAATCAGCAGACCTTCCCGCATCTTGTCATAGTCGAACCGGTATGTTTTATTCACCTGTTTTAATAAATTTTTTGACCGTTCAATCGGTCCTGCCACAAGCTGCGGAAAAAAGGAAACAAACAATGCATATTTAAAAAAGTTTCTCTCGGCCGTAATTTCTTTTCGATATACATCCATGGTATAGCTTAGTGCCTGAAAGGTATAAAAAGAAATACCGACTGGCAAAAGCAGCTGAAAGTCTGGCTTTGGCACGGACAAATGAATTTGTGAAAGAACCAGATTAACAGAGTCAATCGCAAAGTTAAAATACTTAAAGAAAAACAGTACGCCGATATTCAACACAAAACTTATAGCAACTGCCATTTTTCGTCCTTTATCCGTTTGCGCCTGCTCCATGATAAAACCGCTTGCATAGGTGACAACCGTTGAAAAAAGCAATAGCAGCACATACCTTGCATCCCAATTCATATAAAAATAATAGCTGGTGGCTAACAGCCATAAATATTGAACTTTCTTTGGCAGCAAAAAATGAATCAAAACCACCACAGGAAAAAATACCAGAAAGCTGTATGAGTTAAAAAGCATTGCCCTACTCCAATCGTTTTGTATTTATTTCATATTTTATCTATATCTTTAGAGATAATACCACAATTTTGAAAGAATTCCTAGTAGATTCGCAAAAACAACGTATTCCACGAATTGGAATACGTTGTTTTTCTGAAAATACGCACTAATTTGTCACTTCTATTTCGATTTCCTCTAAAATATTCGTACCGTCATTGGTTAATATTTGTATCTTTGCTTTGTTATAGGTGATACCATTTTTCTTATAAACGCCTTTTGAAGTAATCACACCCTTGCTGTTTACAGTCAGAACATTTTTGTTGGTACTCTTAAATGTCAACTTCTGGTTGGTTGCCGTTATTGGCCTTATCACAATATAGTCCATCAATTTGATTGTCTTTCCCTTTCTGAGTCGCGGGAATTTTTCCTTTAGGGCATCCTCTTCAATATCAATACGAGTGATTAGCTTGCCGACATAGAGATTGATCTTGCAAGACTTATTGGTTCCGTCTGCTGCGGTCGCTGTTATGGTTGTCTTGCCTACTTTTAAACCTGTCACTAAGCCATTGCTGTCTACGGTGGCAATCTTGGTATTGCCGGACTTCCATGTTACGCCTTGATATGGAAGCTCTTTTCCATCCTTTGTTGTAAACCTTGCGCCCAGTTCCAACTTATTGTTAATATCAATGTCAATGCCCAGCGTCGATTTGGCTGCAAATGCCTCTAAAGTCTTGTCTTCCTTCTCCTTTGTAACCTCAACCTTATATGTCGGTTCTGTGACAAAAATACGGAATTCGCAGGTTATGCCGCCATTGTCAGCGGCTGTGGCATAGACTACTGCATAATTTCCAAGATACTGTTTTGCCGTAACTTTTCCGGTACTGCTCACAGAGATAAAAGATTTGTCCTCATCCCTTACTTTCCAGGTCACTTTTTTGGTTGTTGCTGCAAGCGGCAGGTAATTAACCTTGAGCTGCACTGATTTTTTATAGGCAACCCGTACCTCATAGGCTTTGCCGTCCTCTGACAAAACTCCATTGACCGCCTCAATCCCTGTCACCTGTTTCGCCACAACAATTGTCACCGTCGCTTTTTTGCCGCTTCCATCGATCGCGGTTGCCGTTATCTTGGCAGTGCCCGCCTTTAATGCCTCCACAGTTCCATTTTCATCCACTTTGGCAACAGAAGTCTTATTGGATTTCCAGGTAACATTTTTATCGTCATCCCCATAAACAAGCGCAGAAAGCTGCAGGATTGAATTGCCTTCATAACCCTTTAGAATATCCATGCCAAGCTTTTTTCCTGTGACGTCTTTTTTGCCGTCAGTTCCATCAGGCACCTGAATTTCTACTTTTTGCACTGGTTCCATTACGTTTACTGTATAGGTATCGCTGTTAGTTCCCACTTTGGCCTCCGCTGTAAAGGTAACTTCTCCATAATTCTTTGCCGTGACCTGCCCCTTTGCATTGATTGTAGCTACTGATGTGTCAGAAGAAGTCCATGAGGAAATCGCAGTCTTTCCTGCAGAAAGCTGTATTTTTTTCTTTATCCCTACCTGTTTGGGGCCTGTGATTCTGACAACCGGATTGGAATTCTCGACATTAATTGTACAGGTATCCTTTTTGTTGTAGCCATCTGCTGTCTTGGCAGTTATCACTGCGCTGCCTTCTACAGAAGTAAGCGTAACGGTTGCCACACTTTTACCATTGATCACTTCGCTGGTCACCGTCGCTACATTTTTATTGGAAGAACTCCATATCACATCCTTTTGTTCATCAGGATAGCTTGTCCCGCCTGAAGGAACTGCTGAAAGCTGGATCTCCAAGGTTTCTTTATCCTTCATATCCAAGTCAATATATTTTTTATTCTTTTCGTCTAATTTTATTGGATAGCCTGTATTAAAATCTTCAATCTCCACGTCGTCCGCAGCGCCCATAATATAGACTTTATGTTCTGCATACTTGCCGCTTCCATCAGCCGCCTCCGCCCGAATCACCGAATTTCCTAATGTCTTGCCTAATACAGGCGAAACTTTACCTGTATTATCTACCGTCAATACCCCTTTGTTGGAGCTTGACCACACTACATTTTTGTTGGCGGCGTCCTTGTTCCCCACTTCTGCCTTTAACTGAATCGATTTTCCTGCACCGACATAGTGGCTTCCTGTAACTGTCACGCTTTTTGAAAGTGCATTGACATTCACTGTCACGCTCGCTTTTTTGCCGCTTCCATCCGTAGAGGTTGCGCTGACGGTCGCCCTGCCAAGTCCTACTGCTGTGATCGTTCCATCTTCTGAAACGGTCGCTACTTTCTCATTGCTTGACTTCCAGGTAACAGTCTGACATGCCTCTAGTGGATTAACATACATATCAAGCTTATATGTACTCTTTATTGGGTCTGGATCATCCGGATCCAGCCCTATGGTCTTTCCATTTAAGGCAGGCACCTCTTCCGGTTTCAGTTTATCATATTGTGCCTTCTCATCATATGGAACAATCTTAAAATGTTTTATAGCATCGGTAACAATAACCGTATGGGTTGCCTTTACCTTACTTCCATCGGCGGCAGTTGCGATAATCTGTGCAGGCCCAGCACTGATTCCAGTAACCTTGCCATTTTCATTCACTATAGCCTTCTGCGGATTAAGCGACTGCCATGTTACTTCTTTATTGGGTGCAGACGCTGGCTCTACCTGCGCGGTAAGCTGTATAGACCTTCCTTTTCTGACACTATGGCTTCCCTTGATAATAATGCCCGCAGCCGTAATTGTAACATTGACTGTTGTTTTGGCTGTGATTCCGCTTCCGTCTGTCGCTGTTGCTGTGATAGTAGATTTACCTATACGTTCCTTTACTGTTACAATGCAGCTTCCATCCTTATTATCCTTGATGGTTGCAATGCTTTCATTAGAAGATTTCCAGGTGACAACCTGCGAGGAATTATCTGGCTTATTTTTTACACGCAGCGTAATTGTTTTATCATCCACTTCCGGGTTCACACCAATATTTTTATCTGTAATGGGTGTTCTCATATCCTCTTCCCGGTAAATATTGATTTCGGTCACCTTAGGCTTTATCACAAACTTTACCTTACAGGTTGCACCATCCCCATTGATTCCTAAATCCATAGAACGTGCGGTTGCAATCACTTCTATCTCTTTTGTTACTGTCTGTGCAGTTGCAACCTGGTTTCCATCTTTATCCTTAACAATCTTTATCGCTTCTGTATCTCCACTGATACTATCCCATTTGGTACTTGTATCAGTAGCATCCACTGGCGTAAAAATCGGTATCAGTTTGACGCTCTGACCGCTGGTAAGCACTATCCGTCCCTTTGAGTCAATCACCACAGGCGTATTCTTCGAAAATTCCTTTGGCTCAAACGATAACGTCTGTACTACTTTCTTGACATCAACCGTCACAGTCGCTGATTTTTTGCTTGAATCAATGGTATTTGCTGTGATTGTTGCTTTACCATTGCTTTTTATCTCAAACTTACCGCTGTACTTATCTGTAAATTCCAAGATATCCGGATTTTCGGACACCCACTCTACCTTCTGCCCTGCATCAGAAGGACGCACTTCTGCACTCAGGTTAGCAACTGGTGTTTCCAATCGGTTTCCTTTTCCAGTCCCTAATGCCACAAACTTGGAAATTCCATAATCATAAATTATTGTCTGCTTGGTAGCATCCCTGTCTCCAAGCATAATAGAGACCTCTGTAGCCAATGGTCGTACTCTTACATTAAGAATAGCAGCAACAGGCTCTGATGTTGTACTTGCCCTAAATGTTGCTGTTATTATGGCATCTCCTGTTTTTACTCCTGTAATTTTGGCTTTGCTGCCTGTCGCAAGACCCGATATCTGCTCAATTTTAGCAATCTCTGGACGAGTGCTCTCCCAATGTATTTGGGCATTACTTGGCACCACTCCGCTAATCACTGCCTCAACCGTATACTCCTCATTCACTGCTACATCCAGGTTCTCAATATCCTTGCCGTTATCTTCTCCTTCATTTGCGTCCCGAATCCATACAATGTTATCATCAACGCTTACTTCAACCGAAAATGTCAATACTGTTGAGAGCGAATTATCGGCAAGCCGTGCTGTGATTTGTGTGTTTCCTGCGGATATTGCTGTCACCTTTCCTTTGTTATCAACAGTTGCCACACTTGGATCGCCTGATTCCCATATCAATTCTTTATTTGTTGCATTTTCTGGTGTATATTTTACTGCAATCTCATAGGTGCTGCCTTTGACAAGTTTTGTTTTTGTATTGATCAGCTCTATTTTTTCAACTGTCACAGCATTCTCCCAGCCTGCGTAGAGTATGGTTGCTTTACTAATCTGCCCACTAGAGAATGCTGTGTTTAATGCCTTGTCGCTAAACCAGCCTAAATATTTCGCATGTGCTTTTTCGGGCGCTGCTGGCGCCGATATCGTAGCATTTTTTTGTACAATATCAAAGTATTTGTCTAATTTTCCTCCGTTCAGTTCATAGACAACCAGGTATTTATAATCTTTATCCTGCTGACTGCTTAAAACAGGATAGCCATTATTCAAATTACTGTTGTCTCTAGAAAACGCATCCCCAAGTAAAACAACTACAGAACCATCTTTTAGCACCGTCTCTGATTTTCTATACTCTTCTCCTGGAACTTTTTCATTCTTTTTATTGTACATGCTAAGCGTAACTGCCTCAAAATAACTCTTTTCACATGTAACTGTTTCTCCTAAGAATCCGGCAACTGCGCCTGCTATGGAATCAGCACTGACGGTTAATTTTCCTGCATTATAGCAGTTTTCTATAGAACCCTTCATAAGGATTCCTGCAATTCCGCCAATATTATCGCCTGATGCACTGATATTTCCCGTGTTGTAGCAGTTTACCAGTTTAACATGCGGATTTTCGTCTGCACTTCCCAAGATGCCGCCAATTCCTTGACCGCTTCCCTCAACAACACCCATATTAAAGCATTTGCTAATCTCGTTTATAGAAGTGCCGCGATATAGCCCCGCAATCCCTGCTACATTTGATTTTCCCTGGACTGCGCCATAGTTTCCGCATTCTGCGATACCATTTGCCGTATAGCCCGCAATTCCGCCAATATTATTTCCAGTACCTGTCACCGCGCCATAATTATAGCAGTTTGTGATTGTCTTGTCATTACCGGCTGCAATGCCGCCTGCCTGTCCATTATCCCCCTCTAAATTGTTCTGATTAACCGAACCATAATTTCTGCACCCTTCTATCGTACCTACATTTCTTGATGCAATACCAGCTATAGAATCAGCGCCTGATATATCCATATAATTATAACAATTTGTCACATCACCATTATTTTCTCCTGCTATTCCCGCAACGATTGCAGCTTTTCCAGTGATTGTGCCTGCTGTATAACAGTTTTTTATCGTTTTCTCACTTTTTCCCGCAATTCCGCCAATATATTTGCCTGCTCCTGCGCTGTCCGCATCGGCTGTAATATTCCCTGAAAATACACAGTTGTTTATAATTCCCTTATTATTGCCTGCGATACCTCCTGTATAATTCATATCCTTTGTCACTGTCAGATTCCCTGTAACAAGCACATTCTCTATCTCTCCGCTATTAATGCCTGCTACGATACCTGCACTGGATTCCCCATCAAATGAAGCGCCGCTGATATGCAGGTTTGTTACTTTTCCACCTGTCCCTATCTCCTGAAACAGACCATTACTTGTCCGAAAATTAATGATAGAATGGCCTTTGCCATCAAAAGTCCCCTGAAAAGTATTGCTGGTTCCAATAACCTCATTCTTCATATCAATATTACAGTTAAGTTCTACCGTCTTTCCACTGTAACTGCTTGACGAATTAATAAACGCAAGAAATTCATCTTTATTGTTGAGGATGTATTTCCCGTTCGTTTCTTCAAGTGGTAACGATTCCATACCCTGAATCGAAATACGGTTGCTCTTTTTTAATGAAAACGCTAAATCTTTATATTCATACACCCCTGTATCTACCACCGGAACAGGAATTTCTGTCTCTGTTTCTTCCTCTGTCGTTTCGATTTCCATTGTCTCCATTTCGGTCGTTTCTTCTTTGGTCGTTTCGGTTTCTATCGTTTCGATTTCCGTTGTTTCGGTTTCTATTGTTTGCGTTGTCTCTATCTCTTGTGATTCCGTTTCGGACTCGGCCGGTTCGGATTCTGTCGACGAAGATACTGATTCGGTTTCTGATTGTGATTCCGTTTCCGTTTCTGTCTCAACCTCTGAGGTACTGGTATCCGTCTCTGTCGTTTTTGTCTCCGATTCAGACTCAGACGCTGCTTCCGATTCTTTTGTTTCGGTTTCCGTCGTCTGTTCCGGAACTTGGGTTTCTGTCTCTGGTGTCTCCGCCTCACTGCTTGGCTGCTCTGGCGAAGAAACTTCCTGACTTTCCGCTTCTATATGCTCTTCTGTAAAAATCTCTGTCTGACTCAATTCTTCCTGTGCTGCAAAAACAAGATCTGCCTGCGGTAACTCTGTCACAATCAAAACTGCCGAAAGGATTGCCGCAGCAACTCGTTTTAATCGTTTTGATCTTCTGTGTTGCATCTTATACCTCCTCTAAAAATACATAACCGTCCTATCTAAACTTTTATAAAATATTAATTCTTTTTACATTCTATACCATTTCTCCTTATTTTTCCAGCTCTAAAATCTAAAATTTACAGAAACAAAGCGCCGAAAACATGCATTTTTTACACATTTCCGACGCTTTTTTACATAAGAAGAAATTATGACACTGTAAATTATTGCAGACAAACGCTCAATTTCTTAGAACAATACTTTTTTCTGAATGGTGAACTTTATGGTAACATCTCCGCCATAATTGGGGCTAGTACCACTGATTTTCACAATTCCCTTATTTGTCCCTGCTGTGATATTGGCGCCATATGAGAACGTATAGTCTTTGCCTGACTCTAATTTCACAAGGCCCAATGCCAAAATATCACTTTCATTTGTCAAACCTTTTGCCTGATTGACAATCTCCGTATTTTCGCCATAGTATACATACACATTGGGCTTAACCTGCGATCCTGTATAGATCGCATTATCTACTACTACATGCAGACTGCTTTTTGTCAGTTTATTTTTGTAAATTGGAAGTGCAATCCGAACTCCCTGTTCAGAATTTGCTAATCTGTAACAGCCGTTCTCCCCTGGTGTTATCACAACTGCTGGCTGATCTGCCTCTGTCACAGTTCCAGCCTTATATTTTTGTAAATACGCTTCATAATCTGCCTGGGTATTCTTCACATACTCCACTTTATAATCTGACTTCATGCGCAGTGCCTGGTTTCCCTCTTTTAATTTGACAGAAGGACGATATTCGTATTCTGGTCCCTTATTTTCATTGTAAACAACTGGGGTAATCGTCTTTACAATATCAGCCTGATCCAAAATACCTTGTGTTATTGTAAAGGTAATCGGTGCAAGTGTTCCTGTATAATTACCTTTTCCTTTGATGAACATTGTCGGCTTTTCTGCATCCGCAGTACTTGCTGGCGCCTTATGGTTTGCATAGCTGATGGTATAATCCTTGCCATTTTGAAGTTGAATTCCTTCCGCATTCTCCAATATCACCTGCCTGGACAAATCAATTCCTGCTTTACTATAATTAACAGTTATTGCTTTCATAGATTCCGGCACTTTCACTTGATTGATATCAGCCGCCGCAATCTTAAATGTTTTGTTAAAGGAACCACTGTACGCAGACCCTTTTGCGGCTGTAAAGGTCATTGTGGCTGTGCCTTTGCTTATGTTTTTCTTGTAGCTAATCGTATAATCTGCTCCATATACCATTGCCTGTTTCTCACCATTTGACTTTTTATAAGTAAGCATAACATCATTCTGCGTCACTGCTTTGCCTGTATATACTTTATCCTGCGGCTTCACATCAACAGAACTGGCTTTGAGCTTCAATCCAGCAATTTGGAAAGTTACCGATTTGCTTCCTACATAAGAACCAATCCCTGAGATAGTCATTGTGGCTTTTCCTGCTCCAACATTATTCTCATAAGATATTTCAAAATCCTTTCGATATATCAAATACTCTTTTCCAAAAGAAACAGTAAATACATCTTGTGCCGCCGCTTTTTCCATCGTAACAAGACCATTTCTCACAAGATAATAACTTTTTGTCTTTACATCATAATAACCTGGAGTTAGCGAAACTGCCATCTCTGAAAACTCCACATTTTTGAGACTTTTTCCAAGCGTTATTTTTGCATTTTTCATCAGCTTGGATTTATCCTCTACATAAATCTTCTTTTTAATCGTTCCTGAATAATTATTAATTCCGGTAATCATTAGCTCAAAAGTTCCTGTACATCCTGCTGGAATACGAGCGTTTTTCAAGTCTTCTGAATCCATGTCCTTAGAAAGTTTATTTCCTTGACTATCCAAAGCATCCACTGGAATGAGGGAAAGATTATAGTCCATATCGAGCCTCATTGCCCTTTTACTTTTGATAGAGCTAAATGCTTTCACAGCGTTTTTCTTATTTGCAACAATCTGTTCTGTATATTTGAGCGTCACACCTGCTGCAGGATTCCCTGCGCCATCATCAATTACAGCTGGCAAAATATTAAAATTGACATACAACGTATTGTCTGCATAATTGCCCTTTCCCGTTATTATGACATATGGAATATTTTCATTAAAATCTGTTCCTATTCCATTCCCTGTTTTTTTCGTAAGATTAACTTCCTTATTGTTTGCAGAGTAAGAAATCTTATAGTCTTTATTGACCTTGAGCAGTGTATCTCCATCATAAACACTGACAATGGGCTTACATGCTTTTCCAGTATAATAAACATCTCCTATCTCCTGTACGCAGAAGCCTTTTTCGTCTTGTATCATCCACTTCGCATACAAAACAATATCCGACTGCACAATATCTGTATCAAAATTCCATGCTGTCTTACATTCAGGTTCCTTATACCATCCCCCAAATACGTATCCTGTGGCCTTGGGTTCCGCAAACGGTGCAATCGTATCCCCTGCCTTAATTACCTGCTTGTCAGGAGCTGTTCCATGATTCTGCATATCAAAATCAATGGTATACGCCACTTTTTCTGCTGCTACAATCAAGCGCCCTTTTTGATATATTATATTTTTGTCATAGTTTGCCCCGCACTGTGCATTATTGGGATTAATATCATAGACACCTGGCTTCATTTTTACACCAGTTGCAGTTCTTATCATTTCAATATTGCACGTAAATTCCGGCTCTTTTGCTAATTTTTCTCCTTCTGTCAGCCCTGTAACTTCATATATATATTTTGTTGGATGAGAATCTGACTCTAAAATCGTTTGATCTTTTGCCTTGATTGTCAGCTTTGCCGGCTGGATTACAAATGTTTTTGTGACGCTGCCTTGATAATCGCCTTTGCCCGTCACAATAACTTGTGCATTCCCAACATTTTTATTATCTTGATATGATAATTGGTAGTCCTTACCTGGCTCCAGCACCACATCTGTAAACGAAACCACCACTTCCGGCTGCTGATAAGTGCCATTATAAATACAATTTTCTTTCTTTAAAACAACTCTTACATTTTGTTCTATCGAACGGCAGACATTCACTTTGATATCCAGACTTGCAAGCTGCTGAAAAGCATTCGAATTTGTTGGAATAAAGTTTATTTTATAAGTCTGTATCCCTACTTTATCTGCTCTGAGCGAAGCATCTTCCCATTGCCATGTCCCATAAGGATTTTGTGGAAGTGTTATCTGAGATAGTGTCTGTCCGTATTGAACAGTCAAATCTGGCAGTTTGACAATCAATACGTCAAAGGATGCCGTAAACCCGCCATTTGTCACCCATACCGTTGATATTCCTGGATTGTCAGACTGAAATCCACTGATCATGGCTGCCTTCATATCAACCGTTTTTCCAGTTGAGCTATTTTTTACTTTGCCGCCTTTTAGGTCTATTTTTTCTCCTGTCAAATAAGTCGTTTTGGTGGGTATCTGTATCTCTAGTTTTCCTTCTCCCTGTTCATATACCTTAATTGTTGTCTGCGCTGACATATTTTTAATCGCTGCTCTAATAACAACCGTTCCTGCCTTCTTTGCTGTCAAAACGCCCTGTTCATCCACCAACGCAGTATTCTCATCAGAAGATTCCCATTGGACGCCTCGTTTTATAGGTCCTTTATAAGTTTTGTTCTTTCCATAGATATCTTTATAAGCCACGGTTGCATTCAATGCCAGCTCAAAAGTGCTTCCATTTTCAATATCGGTCGGTGTTGTATTCTCAAAATTGAGTGAAGTTATTGCACTTCCCATCACTTCTATGTATTGCATACATTTTCCAGATGTATCATCCTTATATGTATTCATAAAAGATTTATCGCTAAATTCCTGCGCAACCGCATACCATCCGCCGCTTGAAAGGCGAAATGCCCCAAGTGCCACATATTGATATCTCGTGCTAATCAAACTCTCATAATGCCCTGTTTCTTTTGTTTTATTTTTATTTACCCAATCCTTTTTTTCTCCATACCACTGTTCAATCCCTGCCATTAGCCCAGAATTATTCCATGCCAGATTTTCTGCATAAGATTGTTCACCGTTGGATGTTCTCACAGAAAAACAACTCTGTCCATTTGGTCTGGTATGAGCTTGCTGCACAGTTGCCTCTGCTGCGCGAAGTCTTGCGATTGCTTCCAGATCAGCAGACCACTGCAATGGTACATAATCTGCTTCGGTCAACGGCCTATTGGTAGCTGGGTCAATCACGCCTTCTCTGCATGCTTCGAGACGGATTTCATTTAGCCTGTTTAAAATTTTATCAGAAGATTCTGTATAGTATGTTCCTGAAAATCCCATCAACACATTTCCTGCTGTTGGTGTTAAATCAATCGTAGGTACTGGCAAGGTAACTTGATTTTTGGGTTCCCATTTTGCATACAGAACAACCGTTCCAGAACTTCCACGTTCAATCTTTGTTATTTTCTGTGTAAAAGCTGTATCACGATACCATCCCTTAAAGATATACCCTTCCCTGACTGGCTCCTGAAGAATAATATCTGAAGAAATCGCTTTGTACGATATTGGATTATTGTTGTTATTTGTTCCGCCATACAAAACATATGTAATAGGAAACTCCCTGGCAGACTCCGCATCATAACAATACAAATGCAAATTTGTGTTTATGGCGTCTGCGCTGCTATATCCTTGTGTAATATATTGAAACTTATTGTTTGTATCAATATAGCAGATGATAGGCATATCCAAACCATCCAGCGCCGCAAGATCTACATATTGGTTCATTCCATGTATATTGCCCATCAGCGTATCATAACAAAACACAATGTTGTCACTGCCATAATTCTTTTTAAATGAGACAACTTTATCTTTTGGACTGTTTATTACGTCCAGTGCATAAATATCGACATCCTGAAATCCATATCTGGAAATACCTTGTATTGTGTTTATACTGTTGCCACAGTTTGCACTAAAAAATACAAGCAGTTTTGGCCTTCCTTCAGCCAATGAAGATACATACTCCTCATCTATGGTAATAAAATCACATTCCGGATTTCCAATATTCAATTTATCTGAAGCTTCTATATATTCCCATTTTGCATACAGCGTGATATTGCCTGCATTTCCATGGTCAATCTGCGTAATCTTTCTGGTAAATGCTGCGTCTAGATACCACCCAGCAAATGTGCACCCTGCTTTTGTTGGATCTTGCAGTATTATTGTACTCGAAGTAGAACGATACACAGATGGATTATTTTTGTTGTTTGTTCCGCCATAAAGCACATATGAAATTGTGTACTCCTCCGCAAGCGGCGCATCACAGTAATATAAGAGATTTGCTTCTATGGCAGAGGCATTGCTGATACCTTGTGTAATATGTTGTAAACGATTGTTTCTGTCAATGTAACAGAGCACAGGAAGTCCAACAGTATTTCCCAAGCCACCCAATCTCACATAACTCCATAAAGAATTATTATTACTGCCTGTTGTATCATAACAAAAAGTAATATTATCACTGCCATAGTCATTTTTAAATTGGATGACTTCACTTTTTGACTTTTTGTCAATTTCAACAGCATAAACATCTACATTAGATAATTTGTAATCAGCGATATTTTTGATGGTCCTTTGACTGTTAGGACAGTTCGTGCGAAAGAACATGATAAGCTTGGGCTTTCCATCTGCCGCAGATGTTACTTTCTGTTCCTCAAGCGTCGTAAAGGAAGCCGCTGGGTTTTCTTTATCTAATGGCGCTTCAAATTTGCTTGTATCAATATAAGAAGACTCAGCCATTGGATACTGTGCATAAAATGCCTGTGTCGCATATTCATTCTCCCTTGTATGATTGCTAAAATCTTTTTCATTTAGCAGAAAGTAAGTATGTCTTGTCTCTTTATCCTGACCATCCCAGGTACAATCCACATTATAATATTTATCTCCTATTTTTACGATATTCCATGCATGTGGTCCACCATTTCCTACTCCTGTGATTACGCGCACAGAAAGCCCAGCTTCCTTGCACAACCGATAAAACAAAATAGCATACCCCTGGCAAACTGCAGTTCCAGTACACATCGCTTCATATGCTGAATATTTTTTATAGGTATAATCATAATCCACATTGTCACAAATATAATCGTGAATCAATCTTATTTTCTGATACTCAGATTTGGTTTCCAGATCCAGCAGCCTCATTGTACTGTTTACCTTTGTTGTAAGCTCCTGTTCATTTGCAGTAGTCGTATAATATGTAAAGGTATAGGTAATTACTACTCCACTAGAACCAGAAGAGCTGCTTACTCTATATGACTGATACCCCCATGCAAGCGCATCTCCCTCTTGTCCAGAACAATCCTCTGTATGTGTTATCGCACGATTTACTACGTTTTTGACAAACGCTGAAAACGCTTCGTTTGAAGATATTAGGCTGTTTGGCACCTCAAATGCAATTGTTTCTGCGCGCACTACCATCTGGCTGCGCACATAATCCGCTGCAGCCTCTGCATCCTGAAATGTTACTGCTGTACTTTTGGCATCTGTATCGCTGTTTATGTTCCTCTGCTCAGATTCTGCCTGTTTTTTAAGCGCCTCACTGTCTAAGATATCTTCATAAAGTGGGTTGACAACAAACTCATAATACATCGGAATCGTTTCTGCACCAGAAGCTTCCTTTATGATTTCCTCTGTCGCAATCTCCTCCGTTGTCATCTCTTCTGTACCTAAATCTGATGACAGCTCTTCCATAGAAACTGTTTCTTCGGCGGACAGCTCTTCCGTAGAAGCCGTTTCTTCGGCAGACGGCTCTTCTGTAGAATCTGTTTCTTCGGCGGACGGCATTTCCTCACTCTGTATCTCTGTTGATGAAGATATCCCTTCTTCCGCTGTCTCTACTGATGCAGACGTTTCTTCTTCTGATGTTACCAAAGAGGTCTCTTCTTCTACTGTTTCTACAACAGCAGGCGTTTCTATTTCCTCTTCTTGTGTCTGTTCCTCTGTCGAGATGGGTTCTTCTGCGGACACATATTCTGAAGAATTTTCTTTCTGCAAAGATGTCTCTTCTTTTGTTTCCTTTTCGTTTGCTTGTTCAACGTTCGTTTCCTGTCTGGCTGAATCTTCTTCTGCTGCACGAATTGGCAATTCTACATTAGATGCCAATAAAATTCCAGAAAGTAGAAAGCAGATGAGTCTTTTTGACCAGTTTTTCTTCATCATTGTTTTCCTCCATTTTAGCAAAAATACTGTTTCTTCTATATTATAATACCAATATACCTTGTAACCGCTTTATTTTCAATAGAATTATACTATTATGTCTTCCCCACACTAAAACGCATTATTTCTTGCATAACTACAACGGCATAGAAGCTGCTCATGCCTGAATTATGTTCTTATCTTGTGCAAAATAGCTTTCTTATTACATTTCTTTCCAAGAAAAAGTACAAAACATTGACATGTGTTCGCGTGATTGTTAGAATATAGAAGAAACTGACTATTTTTTAATTATACTTTCATACTTAAATATTTTATTATTGTAACTTCGGGGGAGGATTTACACCATGTACCATTGTCATTTGTACTTCTATTTCATTGGCAGTCATCATAAAATCTTTAAGCTGATAGAGGATATACCCCCGCTTGATCATTTTACACATGACTATTTTGAAAGCAAAGCACCCTATGAAACAATGATTGCAAAAGCTGATGTTATTGTCGCAAATCTGCATGACAGTAATGTAGACGAACTGCTGCAGCTGCTCATTTCCGGGAAACGAAAAGATGCGGACTTGATCGTGCTTGCAGACAAAGAGCAAATTCCAATTCTGACCGATTATTTACCAGAAATCAAAGATGTATGGACACTACCTATATCCGATACAGAACTTAAATTTCGTTTTCTAAGATGGCAGCAAACCTGCAAGGTAAGCAAAGATTACTGGCAGACCAATCAATATCTTGAAACTGCGATCAATAGTGTTCCCAACCTTATCTGGTACAAAACAAAGGACGGCATTCACAAAAAAGTAAATGACAGCTTCTGCAAAACAGTCAACAAAACAAAATCTGAAGTTGAGGGGCGCGGACACGCCTATATCTGGGATGTTGAGCAGGACGATCCCGCCTGTATTGAATCTGAACGAGAAGTTATGACCAAAAAAGTAACGTGCATCTCAGAAGAAATTGTTCAGACCAAATCCGGTACAAGACTACTCACGACATACAAATCTCCATTGTATGATTGCGATGAAAGTGTTATGGGAACTGTCGGTGTCGGAATTGATATCACACAAGAGCAGGAATATAAAGAAAAGCTTATTGCAAAAACCCGAATCTTAGAATCTCTATTCACTACAATGGACTGCGGTATTTTGTGCCATACTATGGATGGTTCCCGAATTATCAGTATCAACAGAGCAGCACTCAAAATCTTGGGATACAATTCACAGGAAGAATTAATTGCTGACGGATTTGATATGGTATCAAAATCTGTTCTCGACGAAGATAAGCCCACATTGCGCCAAAGTATCACAATGCTGAAAAATGAAGGAGACAGCGTTAATGTAGAATACCGTGTACAGCACAATAATGGAGAGCTCCTGCATGTTATCGGAAATATCAAGCTAATGCAGGAAAACGGTGAACTGTTTTATCAACGCTTCCTCTTAGATTGTACTACGCAAAAGCTGCATGAAGAAAAAAGACGCAAGGAAAATGAGCGCCGGCAAACGTGGCTTATCAATGCGCTGTGCATTGACTATAATCTGGTATGTTTCTTTGATTTGAATTCTGGCGAAGGAAGAACGCTCCAAATAAACGACTGCAATCATCATATTCTTGAAACAATATTTACCAGAGAACGCTCTATAGAAGAAAATCTCAAGCAATACATAGAAGAATGTGTTCATCCTGACGACAAGGAATTACTGCATCAAGCGATCTCAAAAGACAACCTAAGAGAGGAACTTGATCAAAAAAAGATTTATTATATTAACTACCGCACGAACTGCTGCAATGAGGTACGTTATTATCAAATGAAGGCTGTCCGCGCCGGTGAATGGAATACAAGCCGTGGTGTTGTTGTCGGATTTCGCAGCATTGACGAAGAGACACGCAGAGAAATGGAAAAGAAAAATACACTGGAAGATGCTCTTTTGCAGGCAAACCGTGCAAATCGGGCAAAAAGCACGTTTCTTTCTAATATGTCACATGATATCCGTACTCCAATGAATGCGATCATTGGTTTCACAACGCTTGCTCTCAGCCACCTTGAACATAAGGAGCAGGTAGAGGGATACCTTCGGAAAATTATGACTTCCGGAAACCACCTGTTGAGCTTAATCAATGATGTTCTGGATATGAGCCGCATAGAGAGCGGCAAAATGAACTTATCAGAACAGCTTTGCCGCCTGCCGGATATTCTGCACGAACTGCGCAATATCATCCAGGCAGATATCCATGCAAAGCAGCTTGAATTGTTTGTCGATGCCATTGATATCCAAAACGAAGATATTTACTGTGACAGACTGCGTTTGAATCAAGTATTGTTAAATTTGCTGAACAATTCCATAAAATATACCGCAGCCGGAGGCAGCATCAGTCTGAAAGTCACTGAAAAAGAAGGAGCGCCAGAAGGATTCTCCAACTATGAATTTCATGTAATTGACACTGGTATTGGCATGAGTGAAGAGTTTGTTTCGCATATTTTTGAACCATTCGAGCGAGAACGGAATTCTACTATCAGCGGTATTCAAGGAACTGGTCTTGGAATGGCAATCACAAAAAACATTGTCAATATGATGAATGGCGCAATCTCCGTAACAAGCCAGCAGAATGTTGGCTCTGAATTTGTTGTCGCTTTTACCTTCCGTCTATGCGCCAAGCCAAAAGAGTCTCCAGAACTGCCGGAACTCAAAAACTGCCGTGCCCTTGTGGTAGATGATGATTTCAATACCTGCGACAGCGTATCTTGTATGCTTGAACGGATAGGACTTCGTGCAGAATGGACCTTATCCGGAAAAGAAGCTGTTCTCCGCACGCATCAAGCTGTGATGCGCAATGATAATTACTACGTCTATATCATTGACTGGCTGATGCCGGATATGAACGGTGTCGAAGTTGCAAGAAGAATCCGCAAAGAAGCTGATGAAAACGCCGCCATTATTGTCCTGACTGCATATGATTGGACAGATATTGAAGAAGAAGCAAGAGAAGCGGGTGTTACCGCCTTCTGCAATAAACCACTGTTTCTGTCAGAACTGCGAGGCTGTCTGCATTCTATTTTGAGAGCAGACGACGACGAGGAATCGGAAGAAGATAAAGAATTCTCAGACTTTCATGCAGAACGTATTCTGCTGGTTGAAGATAATGAATTGAACCAGGAAATTGCAGCCGCAATTTTAAGTGAATCTGGATTCCATATTGAAATTGCAGGAAACGGACAGATTGCTGTTGATATGCTCCAGAATTCCGAGCCTGGATATTACCAGCTTATTCTTATGGATGTCCAAATGCCGGAAATGAACGGTTATGAAGCAACCAGAGCCATTCGAAAACTACCAAACCAAAAGTTAGCGTCAATCCCCATTCTGGCAATGACTGCCAATGCTTTTGAAGAAGATAAAAGGGAGGCTATACACAGCGGCATGAACGGCCACATATCGAAACCAATTGATATTGACAATCTAATGAATGCAATGAAACACTTATTGAACCGCAAAAAGAAAAAACATTAAAGACAAACGTGCAGCATAAAAATTCTTATGCTGCACGTTTATGTTATTTATCCTCTTTCTTCGTGTTTTTACGACGCTTTTGTTTCCTTCGTCCGCTCAATTTTTTTATGAGCAACACGAAAAAAATTATGATTCCCGCCGCTGCTGCTCCATAGACCGCAGCCATTTTTCTGGATTTCTTTTCTACGATGCAAAAATACTCCTGTGTGCCAGTCATGCCGACTTGAAGATACTGTCCCCTGCTCTTACTCTCAAGCTCTGTCCAAACAGTATCCTTATAACCATAGACCTCTGCGTTTTCATATGGATTCAGCACCCTCAGCGCAAATATATCAGTCTCTTTGAGCCTGCTGTTTTCAAGTGACACATCATATACTACATATGCCTTTCCTTGTGCCTGCGCCGGCGGTGTCTGTTCACTTACCACAGCATTTAATACGGTATCTTCTGTGAAAATATCCTCAACAAGCGCATATGGCTTCTGCCTTGCGCTATTCTCTGTGTGTGTATCCTGTCCTCCGCTTTGCACCACTGTTACATTGTCTTTATATTCTGCATTAATCACAACGGTTCCACTCATCTTTTTCCCTGTTACATCAGGCCACACCCCATAGAAACCTTCCTTTTCTGGAATCTGGGGATAATGCAGGCTGTCTAATGCCGTTCCATATTTGACCTCTTCTGACCCAAGATATCTGTCTTCTATTCTATAGATTACTTTCAGATGCCAAAATGGCAGCGGAAGCTGTTCAACCTCTAACAGTTCCTGATAGCTGATAGGTTCTGCTACGCCAATATAACTGATATTGTCAATGCCATATGTCGTATCTCCCACATAATAATTTGCCGCAACTTTTGGCTCCTCTTCACTCAAAGATTCTGGATTTACCGCTTCATAAGCGGCGATTTGTCCTGCAATCGCACCCGCGCGTCCATTTTTAGACTGCACCTCTGCCATGGAATAACAATTTTTTAGCGTCTCTGCGTAGCCTGCTATCCCTCCTACATTTTTGTTTCCGGATACCGAACACAGGGCATAGCAGCGCTGAATCATTGTCAATGATTCGCCGCAGATGCCTCCTACAAAATCACCTTCTATGCTTTCAACACTTCCATAGCCCTCAGAATCAATGATAATGCCATGATTCATATAACCACAGATACCACCTGCTCCATCTTTTTTGGAAGTCACATATCCTTCGTTCACACTGTCTGTAATAAGACACTTTGTGATAAAACGACGCCCAATCTCATATTCTATTGAGCCTGCTGCACTGTCTTCAGGGTCCTCGTCGTCAATTGCCATGGAACCTGCAACCCCGCCTACATTGATATCTCCTTTTACAATGCCAGTATTTTTGCATGCATCTGCTCGCCCTGTTGTGATAGAATCAATGTTCTCATCATCTACCTCTTCATAAAGCTCCTCAATACTAAGCTGTTCAATGTCAACGATCCTGTCCGCAAGCAGATTAAATACTACATTTAGCTGGTCATTCACTGCCCGCAGATCTTCATTGATAATATCGGAATGCTGCGCCGCATTATCACTTAACATTCTAATGCTGTCTGATAGTCCTTTTAGCTGGTCATGAAAATTCTCTTTGGTAGAAACAAACGTATCGCCAAGCTTTGCAAACCGGATATCAGGCTGGGCATTCATATAATTAATAATTCCTCTTACACCATTTGTTGCCGATTTGAGTGAATCAAGCATTCGCTGAATCTGGTCTGCCGCCTTTTCTATATCCTGTTCTGCTGCCTTTGCTGCATCGGTCACATAGGGCGAAAGAATATTTGAGATGGTTGCCAAACTGCTCAAAATAGAAGAGCCTGCCAAAGACATTTCACTCAGACAATCTGCAAGATTTATTACTTCTGCTACAACTGCATCACGCTCCGCAGAAGAAAGCTCATTCCAGCTCTTATAAGAACCATCTGACTTTTTTATAATGTCCTTGATTTGATTCACAGATTTTTGAACCTTATCTGATGCATCGCCTAAATTTTTAATGGAATCTTGAATATTGGTTTTGGAAGTATCAACTGCCTGTTTTTGATTCTGTTTGGCAAATGTAATACTGACCGTGCAAGGTGCTTTCGTCATCTTTGAAATATCAAATTCATATTGATACGAACCACTCTGTTTTTTGGATACGGATAGCTTTTTTCCCCCTGCGTCTGTAACGGCGATGCTGTTTACGGTATATGCGGAATCTGGTTTGACATTTATGGTTATCATGCCTTCGCTGCTTCCTGAATACGCCGCATTGCCGCTTAGGTTTGATTTGAGAATGATGTCTACGGGTTCAAACTTTGCTGTCACCTCTACATTCTTATTTGGCATGATAAAAGAATATCTTTTTTTGTCATTTTCTGACTTTAGCGATTCTGATCCAGCTCGTAACTCTTTGAGCACATATCCGCTGTTTGATACAGGTGTTATGTATACCTTCTCACCAGCTTTGACATTGGTGCTGTCAACTGCCACACTACCACCTGTACTAGAAGCCGTCGTTATCTGATAAGATGCTCCCGCATTTGGTGTATCTGTTTTTTTCACAAAGGACACATAGGCGCTGTAATACTCTGTTTCCTTTACTTCTACCGTATATGTGTATCCTTTTATTGTATCATTTTTCTCTAATTCTGCTTTTGTAACAGTTGTATTTCCTGATACTGCCGCGTCAGATTGCATCCCAGACTCTTCTGTTTGTTCTTCTTCTGATGGCTCTGATGATTCTAATTCTTGGCTGCTTTCTGACGCTTCACTGCTGTTTTCCTCTTTGGCAGTCTCGCTTTTTATCTCCTCTGTGCTTTCTAATTCCTCACTACTTTCTGGTTCCTCGCTGCTTTCTGACTCCTCGCTGCTTTCTGGCTCCTCGCTGCTTTCCGCCTCTCCTGTGCTTTCTAGTTCCTCACTACTTTCTGGTTCCTCGCTGCTTTCCGCCTCTCCTGTGCTTTCTAGTTCCTCACTGCTTTCTGAATCTTCGCTCTTTTCTGATTCTTCATTTTTTTGCGAAACATCTTCGGCCTGACTTGATATTGGAAGATCCGTTGTCGATTCTTGTTCCGATTCTTCCATGCTTTCTGCTGTTCCTGACAGCGTTAGTTTATCTGTGACATTTTCAAATGTCAGAGCTTTGTTCGTATCAACATCATATCCTTCTTTTGGCACAATCGTTATTTGATACCCTATGGCTCCTTTGTTCACAGACACCGTTCCTCCGGCATTGGACTCACCAAATACATGCGTTCCCAAATCTTTGCTGTGCGTGCTTGCAAACAACACTTCTGCTTCCGCATCATGATCTGGCATCAAAAAGGTAATTTCATTTGCACCATTTGGTTTTGTAGACACTTCTTTTCCGTCAATTAGCATCTTTTGATATTGGTATCCTGGTGCGGACACAATCCGCACTGCAACCTCTTCTCCTGCAGCCGCTGTGGTATTCCCACCAGAAACAGAGGCCGTTCCTCCAGTGCCTGACACTACAGAGAGACGGTAAACGGTACCACTTTTCTTTTGAAAAACTGCCTCTACCATCACCGATGTATTGGATTTGATATATGTCTTTTTATCAAGTACAATGGTGCTTTCGGTTCCTGGATATCTGCTTCCATTTACATTGAAATATCCAAACGTGTATCCTCCTGAAGCTGTCGCCTTGAATGTCACCTGATCTCCATTTTCTGTAGTCGTAACACGTCCGCCCACAGTGGATTTTACAAGGAACCTACCTTTGTATACAAACTCTGCTGTCACCTTCACATTACTCTTTGCCATCACAAATGTATACTTGTCTTTGCTCCCGCTTACAGGTGTTACGGCGATCTTTGTTTCCTCTGCATCCGTCACTGTCAAAGAACCATCTTTTAGCTGATAGCCGTCGTTTGGAACAGCCGTAATGGTTACTGTATGATTTTCTTCTGGATTGGTACTGTCTGTTGTAAGCGTTCCTCCTACGGTAGACAAAATAGATAAGCGCTGATAGTCTGTTTCATTATAAGAAGCATCGTCAATTTTGCCAAGTACATCCAAATCCTTAGCAAGTTGACTTGCCACATCATTCAGCCCTGACATCGCATCTCCTGCTGCTGATATATTGTTCAAGACATCTGGCAGCATATCTACAATATGTTCCATACGCTCCGAAACAGAATTTACCTCATCGACGTTGTTATCTACAAAATCTGTAAGCTGGCTGACAAGCGCATCCCCTGTATCAATCGCATTGTCTGCATAGGACTGCATGGTATTCACATCACTGCTGATTCCGTCGCTTGCCGCATCCATATCGTCAATCGTTTTTTCAATCACATCATGAAGCTTGTTGATGGCATTGCGCAGAGACTCCGCTTCATTGATTTCAATAAACGGTTCCATCTGCCCAACGATACCGCCGACATCTTTCCGTCCATAAACAGTACCATTATTGGTGCTAAGAGATACAATTCCCGACTGACGGCCTGCGATGCCGCCTATATTGTAGCCTGTATGTTCATACCCTACGGTTCCTGCGTTGGTACATCTTGAAATCATACCATCTGAAAAACCCGCAATACCACCTGTATCAACGCCGCTGTGCAATTCATTGTCATCATTGGAAGTGAGACTCTGAAGAATCCCCATGCCAATTCCCATTTCATCATCTTCTTCAACCCATGCACTATCGTCATTGATTCCTGCACGGTTTGTACAGTAGTTGAGTGCACCATGGTTGATGCCCGCAACACCGCCCGTTGAATAATATCCTGTAATTCTGCCCCTTACTGTACAGCCAGAAATTGTCCCTGTGTCCTCGTTGATGCCTGTGATTCCGCCTATGGTGTCGCGTCCGCTTACTGTTCCCTGAAAATGACAGTTTTTGATAGCTCCATAATTAATGCCGCATATGCTTCCAATACATTCCCGCTCATTTTCAGATGTTATGGCCCCTGTTAAGGTAAGATTCTGAACAACGCCCTTGCTTTCTATGTATCGAAACAACCCTGTCACATACCCATCACCAATATAATCAAAACCAGATATCGTATGCCCCCTGCCATCAAAAATGCCATTAAAAACAGGTATCATTTTAAATTCTGTCCCTGCAAGGTCAATATCTGCTTCAAGGCTGACATATTTATTTCCTGACCATGCATCAATATAACAATTTTGTGCAAAATCAACAAACTGTTTTGCTGTGTGAATCTCTAATTTTTCATATTCATTATCCTGTGCTGTCTCTTTCTCTTTCGATTTGTTTTCCTGTTCTGCTGCATGGACACTTTTTAGCGGAATCAGACCCGCACACATGGACAGCACAAGCAGCCATACAAGACATTGACGGAAGACTTTTCTATTCATGTGTTTCACCCTCTTCCTGCGCGATTATCTCTTTTAGCTCCCTGCCATCGTCTGGCTTCTGCTCAAGTTTTCCCATATTGACAAACAAATTAGCATCACCGCGCACCAATCCGTGAAATTCTCCCATCACAGAGCCATTCATCTGCCCCTGTATGAAGCCGTCAATCCGCATCAATCCGCTGTTACGCTCCAATTTCAGCGGAATAGACACCGCAAAAGATGTTTTGTCAATAATTTTCTCACCAAGCAGAAGAATCTGCGGCAGTACAAACATAACTGTAAAAATAGAAAGAATCGTACCTCTGCCCAAGCACTGTCCAATACCGCATACCGCTCCATCGGAGGACATCTGCCCGATAAAGATTCCTGCCAGAGCAAGCATGGTTCCCGATGTGACAATGGTTGGAAATGCAAAATTCATCGTTTCAATTATCGCGTCCTTCTTTGACATTTTATTTTTAATCTCCATAAATCTGCCAGAAATCACAATCGCATAGTCAATATTGGCGCCCATCTGAATCGATGAAACAATCATCGCACTCAAAAAGAACACATTTTTCTCCTGTATTGACGGAAACGAAAAGTTTACCCAGATCACGCCCTGAATGACCGCAATTAAAAGTACAGGCATCCCTGCCGACATAAATGTAAACAAAAGAACAACCAAAACTGCCAAAATAGAAACCACATTTACCACTGTGTTATCTCTCTGAAAGGTCTTGTACAAATCATATTGGCTGGTGGATTCTCCTGGTACAAGCACTTCGGCCTTGTCATAATATTTTCCTGCTATCTCATGCATTTCGTCAAGAAACGCAAAAGTTTCATTCCCCTCCTCTGGAAGCGTCAGATAGACCAGCATACGGCTGTACTGTTCCCCCTGCAGCTGATCAAGCGCTATCTGCATCTTGGTATGCGCTTCCTCCAGGGTATCCATCAAATCATCCTCTAGTGTGACATACCCCTCGTCCACCTCATCATAGAGAAACATAAACATATCAATCAGAGGGACACTGTAATTTGAAAAACCATTGACAATCTTTGCATAGTTTTCATCATTTACTGCATATGCCATATACAATAATTCTGCGATCTCATAATCAAGCTCCAAAAGTTCCGAAAAATCTCTGGCTGTAAGTTTGTCTGTCAGCATATAGCCATCCATTGCTTCCGTGTTGGCAAGCCCCTGCGAATGATCGACTTCCGGCCTGGCATCTAATTCCTTTAATAACCTCTTTTCCTTATCATAATTTCCTGCCGGAACAACAAGCGCTACAAAATTCTCCGTGCCAAATCCTTCCTCAATCATCTCATCAACCATCATCGCATCACTTTGCACCGGCGTTTCTAACTGCGTATATCCATAAACATACGGGCAACGGGATTGAATCATATATGCGCCAACTAATACTACAAGAAACAAAGGCGGTATAATGTGCCTTGTCTTGTATGCAAATTTCCCAACAAAAGGAATCTCTGGTATAAAGCTTTTGTGTTTCGTCTTATCCATTGCCTTTCCAAAGAGCATAATCAAGCCTGGCATCAGCAAAAATACTGCAAGAAGGCTCAAAAAAATTGCCCTGATTAAACACAGTGCCATATCCCTTCCGATACCAAACTGCATAAACATCATAGCAATCAAACCGCCTACTGTGGTCAGAGAACTTGAAGAAATCTCAGGAATTGCCTTACTAAGCGCTACAATATCCGCCTCTCGGATTCCAAGTGACTGATGCTCCTCTTTGTAACGATTGCAGAAAATAACGGCATAGTCAACTGACAACGCAAGCTGCAAGACAATTGTGACGGAATTGGAGACAAAGGAAATCGTTCCCGTCAAGAAGTTTGTACCTTTGGTAATGAGTGCCGCCGAACAAAAAGTAAGCAGCAATACTGGAACTTCCGCCCAGGTCTGTGATGTAAAGAGCAGTACAGACACCACCACAATTGCGACCAGCACACTGATGACGGACATTTCTTTGGCAAGCTGCTCTGCTGATGCATCCCCCATGGCAGTTGATATGTAAACATCATATTCCTCCAGCAAAGACCGGACTTCCTCTAGTGCCGCAAGTGCACGCGCATCTGTCTCCTCATAGCCAAAAGTGATGTTGTACAGTGCCGAAAAATTGTTATAATGCTTTTTGGAATTGTCAAAATCAAGCATAATAATACTGTCAAACTGCTCTAGTTCCTCATAGATTCTGTCAGCTTCCTCATAAGGAATATTTGCGACCATCACTTTGGCTGTACCATATGTAACAAACTGTTCCTCCATCCGTTCAAGCCCTTGGCTCGTCTCTGTGGTATCCGGCAGATATGCAGAAAGAGCATTTTCTACAGTTACCCAATTCATGGATACCACTGAAAAAATCAGTGCAATGCCAAACAGCAGGAAAAATAAGTTTCTTCTGTCAACAATGAAGGTTGAAACTTTAATCATAAAGCTGTTCTCCTCACTGCCATTCTTATGTTCCTCAGCCATTTTTTCAACTCCCCTTCGTTTTTTGAATATCATATACCCTTTTTTTTTCTGCCGCAATCATTAAAATTTAAAACTCTGTATAATTTTCAACACTTTAAGATAAATTGTCTGACCTTTTATTGTTTTTTTGCTTTTGTAATGATAAAATAATGAAAGCTCTATGTTGGGTTCGCTATAATTCAAAAAATGTATTTTAAGGATGGTGTTTTTATGCCGCAAAGGGCAGAATATAGAAACTCGATACGCTCAAAGACTTTGATTAAAAATTCATTGATAGAATTGCTAAAGACAAAACCTCTCGAAAAGGTTACAGTAACCGATATTGTAAACAATGCGGATATCAACCGCGGAACATTTTATGCCCATTATACAGATATCTGCGAACTAATCCACGCGGTAGAAGACGAAATTGTAGACACACTTTGCAGTTTCACACATGAATGGAATGAAACGGAGCCATTTCAAAATCCGCTTCCATTATTTTTGAGAATTTCAGACTATTTGACTCAGAAACAAGATTTGATTTTTGCACTGATGAACGCAAACAATACCAGCAGCTTTGTATTCCGTCTGCCTGATTTGCTCACAGAACATCTACTTGCATCTGACAGTGTTTCCAAACCGCTTCTTCGCGATCCCTTATTGGAAGCCCGCTTTCGTTTTTATGCCGGCGGTGTTGTCAGCCTATATGCAGCATGGTTTCAAGGCTCGCTGGAAGGAACGCTTGACGATGTTGCATATATGCTTGAAAAAATTATCATCAATTAACCCCTCTGCTATAGCAGGCCTCGTTTTTCATAATATGTTATCATTTGCTGCTCCCACCGTTTCAGGTCGTAATTTTGCTGGGCAGAAGCTTTCAACCGTTCTCCTAATCTGCACTTTTCTTCTTCCGTTAAGCACAAAAAGGAATCTATTTGTTTTTGCAAATCCCGAAAATCTCCGCTCTGGCACCATATAATTTCCGGGATTTGTATTTCATTCAGTCCTGATATGTCAGCCGCAATCACAGGACATCTGCAATATGCCGCCTCAATCACCGAATAGCATAATCCTTCCTCTCTGCTAGGCGATAGAAAGGCACACGCATCATCATAATACTCTGCAATATCATCAACTGGGGGAAGCAGACGAACCCAGTCTGGAATCTTGCCGTATTTTTCAATAATTTTATTTCTTACATATTCCATATTCGATGCCAGACAGATACTTAACGTCAGGTCTGGATACTTAGGAATCAGATGTTCGATAGCTTCCAAAGAAAGGTCAACGCCCTTTCGTTCAAAGTCAAAACCAAACTGCAAAAAATTTCGTTTTCCAGAACCCTGTCGAAAACTTTTCAGTCTGGAAAAATCAATTGCATTGTCAACGAACGTAATATCATTTTTAAAATTTCCTGCCTTGATGCTTTCGGCCACTCCGGCACCGCATCCTACCAGATAATCACCATGCATTACGGCCTTTTTGATAAACTGCTTGATAAATCCGTTATGTGTGGCATAGTGATTATGATAATGCACAACAATTGGACATTTCTTGCCAGTAACAAACATTGCAAGTTTTAGTATCAGCCGTTCTCTAATATCGTCCGTAAAATGCATATGCACAAATATAATATGTTCTTCTTTCAAAATTGTTTTTATCAGTTTCAGTCTCTGCGCTGGTTCAACTGGAAGAAACGAAACATGTACCCCTTCTTCCACAAGATCGCCAACCCAATGACGGCATCTTGCCGTGTGAGGAAAGATACAGTGCGCATCAATGCCTCGTTCCTCCATTTTTTTTATTAGAATCCTGATAGAAGCGATAAAGTTTCCCGGATATGGTGCAGCATAATTCATATAAAATAATACCGTTTTGTTCATTGTATACCTTCTTTCTACAGTCTGTTTAAATAGTCTTCCCATTCTCGGTATACACAATCGGGTGCAAGTCTCCAAGCGCTCTGCTGTGCATTTTCCCCAAGTTTTTTTTCAAACTCATTATCCTCAAGTATTTTTCGAAATGCGTCGGCAAGTGCATACGCATCTCCTACGGGTATCAGAATACCATTAACCCCATTCTGAATCAGCTCCGCTGGCCCTCCACAGGGACAGTCAGTTGAAACAACCGGAAGTCCAAGCGCCATTGCTTCCATAAGTGCATTGGGCATTCCTTCTGTATTTGAAGTCAGGGCAAAAATTCTTGCTCTGCATAATTTTTCTGCTACATTATCCACTCTTCCTGGAAGCTGTACTCTGTCTTCTAATTTCTTTTCTCTGATAAGCGCCTCAAGCTTTGGCCGCATCTCGCCCTCTCCATATATCACAAGCTGCATTGTCGGGTACTCTTCCGCAATCTTTCCAAATGCATGAAGCAGCATTGTATGGTTTTTGTTGTCATCAAGATAACCAACCGAAGCAATGAAATCCTGTTTCTTCTCACCGTCCTTTCTAATCAAAAATTGTGCATTAAGCGGATTATGTAATATCACACTTTTCTTTTGTACTGCTTTGGGGAAAAATTCAGCCTGTCTCGCAGTCTGCAGCACAACGCCGCGCGCAAAACGAAATGTGATGCGGGCAAGCATCTGCATTAGTTTCCCCTTATATTCCATAGATGGCTCTCCTCTGACGGACACCACCACTTTCGGAGGCAGAATGGCTGCAGTCAAAATTGCCATCAAATTATTTTTGCCCAGAAATGACAGGATTACATCTGGTTTGTATGCTTTCCAAATATCCCGAAGCGCCTTGTATCTGACCCAGAAATTCTTGATTCTCCCCCCCGTCAGCAATGACTCGTCCGGCTCCGAGTATACACGGCGTATCTCTGGCGGAAGGTTGTATTCCGTTTCTTTTTTATATTGGGTTACAAGAATCACATCGTATTTTTGCTCATGAAAATACACTGCAAGCCCTGCCATCACCCGCTCAGAACCTCCCTTTTGAAAGGAACTGATAAATAAAGCTATTCTCTTCATAAAATATCCACCATTCTTGATTAGGCTGTGAATTTGGACGCAAGCACAAACTTTCCTTCTAAACCATGCCCTTATATACCTGCGTGCATATATGCATGGTACCATTGCTGGAATACAAGAATTGCCCATACAAGCCTTGAATAATTCTCACCGCTTCCAGCTCCTCTATCTCCTGTTTTAATATATTCCTGCACGAACTCCGATGTGTATGCAGCATGAAATATTCCTTGTCTTTTTAAATATGCTTTGTCTGTATAATCCAATAACATTGATTTTAATGGTCCTCTTAACCATTTGTCAAGTGGTACTCCAAATCCTGTCTTTGGTCTGTCAAGAAGTTCTTGGGGCACATACTGATAAGCCAGCTCTTTCAAAATCCTCTTCTTTGTGCCATTTTTGTACTTTAATGCATGTGGAAGACTCAATGCAAATTCCATCACTCTAGTATCTAAAAGCGGGCACCTTGTCTCAAGCGAATATTTCATGGAAGCCCTGTCAACTTTGCAGAGTATATCGCCTGACAAGTATGTATCCATGTCAAGGAGCATACGTCGTTTCTGCCAGTCAGGTTCTTCGTATACTTGTTCCCAATCATAATAACAAGGAACCGCATTCTCTACTGTCACCATTTTCTCGACCGCTTTCAGATAATTTCCAGCGATAAACTGCGTCTTTGCCTCCCGTTTCCGATTTTGTGATATCACACGCAGCCGGAATGGATAGTATTGCTCCAAGCCGCCTATCTGTCCTATATAATGCGCTGCCGCTCCAGGAATATCAAGCTTCTGCGCCTGCCGCACTTTCGTATAAATATTATAGCCGCAGAAAAATTCATCACCGCCATCTCCGGAAAGCGCTACGGTCACTTGTTTCTTAGCAAGCTGCGAAACAAGCATTGTCGCAATCTGCGAACTATCTGCAAACGGTTCATCATAATATTGTGGAATACTCTCGACAAGCGCAAGCATATCCTTTTCGTTTATATACAGTTCCGTATGTTTTGTCCCAAGGCAGGAAGCGACCTCTTTGGCAGACGCAGCCTCATTATAATTGGGGTCATCAAAGCCAATGCAAAATGTCTTGACAGGTTCTTGTGATATTGACTGCGCAATCCCTGTCACCAAGGTTGAATCATATCCGCCGCTCAAAAAAGTCCCTAATGGCACATCGGCTATCATTCGCTGGCGCACTGCTTTTTCCAAAATCTGTTTTAATTGTGCTGTTGCGTCCTCCAACTGTCTTGGCCCTGTATTTTTCTTTTTATGATATATTGACGCAATATCCCAATATTTTCGCTGATTCATTGTAAGCTGTGCTTCCGAATCGTCCTGTTTTTCGATTGTCACTGTAACAATTTCGCCGGGTGCAACCTTATAAACATGCTCAAAAACAGTATCTGGCGCATTGATATATTTTTGATACAAATAACGCCCCATCACTTGTTTTCTTATCTGTCTGCAAGTTCCCCCCATAAACTCCATTGCTTTCATAATTGGCTTCAGCTCAGAAGCAAACACCACACTGCCATTATCTTTCCAGTAATACAATGGTTTCTTGCCCACTCTGTCACGGCAAAGGTACAGTTTTTGTTCCTCTCTGTCATATACAGCAATTGCAAACATTCCATTTAATTTTTCCACACACGCAATGCCCCACTTTAGATAGGCTGCCAGAATCACTTCTGTATCACATGTTGACTGAAAGGGATAATCACTCAGTTCTTTTTTTAATTTGCGGAAATTATAAATCTCTCCATTATAAACAATAGACAAACGGCCATTGGGGGAATGCATTGGCTGATGTCCTAGCGGGGACAAATCCAGTATTGAAAGTCTTCTCTGTGCAAGCCCAACACAAAATCCGCCCATAGCATCATATATCTCTGCACCGCTGTCATCTGGACCTCTATGATACATGGTATCATTCATTGCTTTTAACTGGTCATTTGTTATTCTGTTTTTTGAGATAAAGCCGCAAATTCCACACATACGTTCTCCTATTATAAATCCCGCAGAAGTTCTTCTGCTAGTTCTAGTTCCGCAGTCCTCCTGCTGGTTTTTGTTTTATTTCTTTATTAATTGCTCTATATATTCCATCCATTCTTCGCAAATCTTTTTTGGGTCTACCCTGTCTGCAAGCAGCCTTGCCTGATTTCCCATCTGCTCTGCTTTATCTGGCTGTGACAGCATATAGCGCACTGCCTGCTCCAATGCATTTTGGTCACCTGGCTTTACCAATATTCCTGACTTTTGATTTTCAATCAGCATTGCAGAACCGCCGCACGGACAATCTGTTGCAATACAAGGTATCCCAAGAACCATCGCCTCAATCAGTGCATTGGGCATTCCCTCATAATCCGAAGGCAATACAAAAAGGGCAGCATTTATCATTTGTTCCTGAATATTGTCAACCTCTCCCATAAACAATACACGGTTTTCAAGCCCTCTGGAAGCCAAAAAGTGCTTCATTTTTTCAAATATTTGTTGGTCCTCAACTGCCCCATAAATTTTGAGCGTATATTCTGGAAATGTTTTGCAAACCTTGTCAAATACCTTTAATAACAGCATTTGGTTCTTCTGGGCTGTGATTCTGCCGACTGTGACAATCTCTTTCTCTCTGGTAATGCTCTTGTATTGCAAAAACTCAAAATACTGCTGTGCAAGCGGATTTAATATTATCTTGGACTTGTCCTGTAGCTTTTGCGAAAAAAAAGCCCTGGCATCCGGTGTCTGAAATACACACCCAGCGGCCTTTTGTTCCATTATCTTTGTTGAAATTTTATAGGGTGCATAATCCTTTTGGGGATCGTTTCTCACCGATACCAAAAGAGGTATTTTCATACCAAGCATAGCAGTAGCACTTCTGAAATTGGCTTTATTGCAAAAAGAAATCACAATATCAGGCTTCTGCTTCTTGATACAGCTTCTAAGCCTCGCATACCGAAGCCATATTTTTGCAATTCTTCCCTTTTTGTCATCTGCTGCATCTAAACCTACATGCACCCGATGCACATT
The DNA here is from genome assembly GCA_910586585.1 of uncultured Lachnospiraceae bacterium. Lineage (GTDB taxonomy): Bacteria > Bacillota > Clostridia > Lachnospirales > Lachnospiraceae > COE1. Next base: position 92,994 of record CAJUKA010000001.1, on the reverse strand, counting down.
TGCATCAATTGTGTATTCTTTTGGCGATTTCCATTCTGTTGCAAGTATCACATGATGACCCTTTTTTGCAAAAAAGTTGCAAAGAATGCTGACACACCGCTCTGCTCCGCCATGTCCCATACTATTCAAATGAAATAAAATCCTCACATTTTCCCCCTAATTCCACGGCAAACAAAGAACATATATTCTCCCATTCTCTGACATGCGGATTAGAACTTCTGTGCGAAGTCTTAACTATGGTCACTGCCCAATTGCCTTACAATAAAATTCACTCAGCACACGCGCCTGCTCCTTCACATCAAAACCTGCTTTGCGCACCTGCTCTACCATTGATTTTCTCTCATAACTTTGTGTTTGGAGAATCTCTTTTGCCCACTCCTTTGCAGGAATATCAATACTTTTTTGCTTCATCAAGTCTGTCACAATTGCCTCATTGGTAATACGATCCGACAAAATCCCCCTCAAACCGCTTGTCTGCGCTTCGATTGCAGTGCCAGGCAGCCCCTCATAAAAGGAAGGAAGGACAAAATAATCAAAGATTTGATAATAATCAAAGATATTTTTTTGATTGCCCGCAAAAATAACACGGCTTTCTAGTCTCATTTCCTGACACTTTTGTTTGAGTTCTTCCCGAAGTCTGCCATCGCCAACAAGCATCAGCTTCACATTATGCTTTATTTTTAGACACTCCGAAAGCATTTCAAGCAAATACAGATGGTTCTTCACAGGGTCAAACCGCCCTACGTGCCCAATCACAAAATCATTTTCTTCTATATGAAATTGCTTTCGCATCTTGGCTCTTGTCTGTTCCTTATATGCAAATTTTTCTACATCAATCGCATTTGGAAAACTTTTGACAATTCCCTTTTTGACTGCATCTTTTCCAAAAACTGCCTCTCCTGCAAGCTTGGAACAAGTAAAGCACTGATCGCATCTGCTGCTTAGATTCTTTCTGAGAATCTTCGTCGCAATGCCTTTTAGCCCTTTGTCCACGCCGGCGCTTCTGGCATGGGCAATCGTAAAAGCCCCAATTGTTTTTTTTGCAATTGGCAGATAAATTCCCGCTGTACTCGTCATATGTCCATGAACAATTTGGATTTCCGGGTGCTGTTCCAAAAATTTTTTCCAGCTTTTTTTGTACGAAAAGTAATTAAATATGCGAAAACGAGGCATCACATAAACATGCCCCCCAAGCCGTTCCACTTCCTCCTGATAGGCTCCTTTTTGCTGCATATGCTGCACAAAATCAAATTGAATCCTATCCCTGTCTATTGCCCGATACAAATCCATAATTCTACTCTCTGCGCCGCCTACATTCAGACGCCCCACCACATGCAGAACATGTATTTTCTGTTCCATCTATTTACCCTCAATCTATTTCATCTATGAATGTCTGCTGCCGGCACGCCCACCAGCGTTGCCCCCTTTGTCATACAAGACTTTGAAACCACTGCATTCGCGCCAATCTGTACGCCATCTGCAATCTCAATATCGCCAAAAACTTTTGCGCCAGGTCCAATATATACGTGCTCCCCTATGACAGGCGCTTTGTCATGATTGGCCCCGATGCACACTCCCGGATGCACTCTGCAATTTTTTCCAATACGTGCCTTTCCATTGATAATCACAGACCCTAAATGTACGATTTCAAAGCCTTCTCCCACAACATTAAGCGGTATTGATATCCCATAGCGTGTCTGAATCCGCAGCAGTTTGAGCAGATGCCAATGTCTTGTCAGAGAGTGGGTATTCATAGCATATTCTGCCTTTCTGAGATATTTTGCATGTTGATACAAAACCTGCTGTTCTGTCATTCGAATCGGAAGGTCAAAATACCATTTTTTATGATACAATTTCGCTTCCGCAAAAAGCACCTCATTTAATTTTCTTTTGGTATCAATCATATTTTGTACCCCTTATATGCATGATTTTTTCTAAACACCTGCTTTTTCGTATGTGATGTCAGTTCATAGCATAGATCTTTCGAAAAAATGCTTCGTACCATTTTGCCAGTGTATCCATATCATACCCCGCCTTCGCGATAGATGTATACTGGCATTTCCGTTTTTCCCTTTCCGGTCCTGTGTGCAAAGCAGATGCCATCTGAAATGCTTTTTGTGCCCACGCGCGCGGTTCTGCTTCTATGGATGCAGTTTCAACCAAACCGCTTGTAACGATTACATCTGACGTAATCGTATCTGATATCAAACATGGCAGACCTGCTGCTTGTGCTTCGATTAGCGTCAGCGGAAGTCCTTCAAATTTTGATGGAAAGATTAGCACATCAAAACAAGATAAAAAATCCTGTGCATCCTTGCGAATTCCTGTCAGGATAACTTTATCTTCCAGCCCAAGGCGTTTCCTTTCCGCCTCAATCTCTGCCCTGAGGCTTCCATCCCCCAGACAAAAGAATCTCGCGTCAGGATCAAGCTTTGACAATTCTTTATAAATTGCCAGCAAATAACAATGATTTTTTGAGGCAATAAAATTGGCAACATTGCCGTAAACATGCCCTTCCTTCAGATGAAATTCTCTGCGAATTTTGTCCGCCGCCTCGAATTGATACGTAAACCGCTTAATATGAATGGCATTGTGTATCACCCGACAGGTTTTGTTTCCAAACATCCACTTGGCTGCCCGCTGTGAACAGGCGAAATTTTCCTTTGAGGCAATTCCCATGAGCAGTTTTCCCATTTTATGCAATGTTTTCTGCGGATCGGTCTCATTATGCGAATGGCAAATCGTATAGGCTCCCGCTATGCGCGCAGCCATCAACTGCGGCGCCACAAGTGCATTGGACGTATGCCGAATCACAATTCGGTAATGATTGTTCTTTACAATACGATACAGATTAAACAAATTTGCAATTGGCTTTTTGGTAAGTCTAGGAAGCTCATACACACGGCCCCCCATCTCTTTTATTGTTTCCACATAGTCATTTTGCTTGCGCATATGCACTACAAAATCAAACTGAATTTTATTCCGGTCCATCTTTTCATACAGGTTCATGATGAAATTTTCCATTCCTCCTGGATACATCGCCCCCACAATATGAAGTACTCTGATTGGTTCTGACATGTTTCGCCTCCATGTTTCGACTGTGCTTCCAATGCAAACTTAGTTACTTTTCACACCCGCGCCATGCACTTGCTGCATGGCGTCGGAGTAAGCGCCAAAATGCGTGCTTTTTAGCATTTTGTGTGCATCAGTTGTTGCAATTCACACAGGAATCGTTGTAAATGTATGCGAAATCTGGCGTATGTGTGAATTGTAACCAATCTTATCCTCTTATGCTGACTAAACTGTGCTTTATGTTCGCCATACCATACTCTACAACACCTGCAAAAACTCCTCTTTTTACAGGTGTTGCACGCAAGTATTCTTCGTATGAGATAAACGTTTCCCTGTTTTGTGCAAATAGTGTTGTGTATCGTTGTCTGTCACTGTCATTTATCGTATTCGCATGAATTACAAGCGTTGTATAACCTTTTTGTTTTTTGAGGCTTCCTGCAAGTCGAAAAGAGATTGGATAAAAAACCATTTCTTTCCACAGATACGGTGTTGTGCCAAACCCATCTGTAAGCTTGGTAAACCCAACCTCTTTCAGTGCCTTTAATGTATTGTTATCATAAGAATGTGCCGGTGCCATAAAAATATCCGTCTCAATTCCATTCTCAGAAAGGATGCGTTTCCCGTCTGCAAGCATTCTCTTTTGCTGTTCATAGGGAACACCAGCAAATTCCGAGAAATGATTCAGCGGAAAGCAGCCTCCTTTTTTTGTCGTATACAGGTGTTGATATCCATGCATAGCAAGCACATATCCCTCTTGTTTCAGACCTTTCATAATTTCATAAAAATCTTCCCGCTCTGGTTCTATCTGAAGATTTTTGTCACTGTTTTTAGGAACAATCCCCAAAAGCGGTGTTATTCCTGCCTTATCAAAAAGATCTCGGAAAAAAGAAAAATTATCCCAGTTCATATCTGGGGTGATATCGTCCATTCTTACTGCTATTTTCATAAGTTTTCTCTATACCAGTCAATGGCAAGCGCAATGCCTTGTTCAAAATCGTATTCCGGATCATAGCCAAAAAATTCTCTGGCCTTTGAAATGTCCGCATTGGAATGTTTGATATCGCCTGCGCGGTCTGGTCCAAAATTTGGCTCTACTGTTTTGCCAAGCGCCTTGCACAAATGATAGTAAATATCAATCAAATATTCGCGTCCGCCATAAGCAATATTAAACGCCTGTCCTGCTGCTTCACCAGACGCCTTGCACGCCTTCAAATTTGCCTCAATTACGTTGTCAATGTATGTGAAGTCTCTCGACTGCTTACCGTCTCCGTTGATCGTGGGAACTTCCCCGTCTAGCAATTGCTTGATAAACTTTGGAATCACTGCAGCATAAGCTCCATTTGGGTCCTGCCTGCGTCCAAAAACATTAAAATAGCGAAGTCCATACGTATCAAGATTGTACAGTTTCTTATAAAGTTTTCCGTACTCTTCATTTGTGCGCTTTGTCAGTGCATAGGGCGACAGCAAATTTCCCTCCTGCCCTTCTTTTTTGGGTAGTATGGGATGGTCTCCGTACACCGAAGAACTTGAGGCATACACAAATTTCTTGACACCATTCTGCCTTGCCGCCTCCATCATATTCAGTGTTCCCATAATATTATTCTGTTCATAAAACAAAGGCATCTCAATACTTCTCGGAACCGATCCCCATGCAGCCTGATGTAGTACATAATGGACTCCTTTGCATGACTGCATACAGATATCAATATCTTTGATATCTCCCTTTATAAAGGTGTAGTTTGGCCGGTCCTGAAACATTGTTATATTTTCTTCTCTGCCTGTAGAAAGATCATCAAGGGCAAAAACCTCATATCCCATATCTGTAAGCGCTTCGCACAGGTTTGAACCAATAAAGCCAGCCGCACCCGTCACCAAAAATACACTGTTTTTTTCAAATTTTATTTCCTGATATCCCATCTTTTTCTCCATTCCAAAGTTCCATTATCATCAAAAATCCTGCTATATAAAACAAGGGCAGATTATAAATCATATAGCGCGAAATGCACTGTATCATCAGCGCGGTAGCACATACATTTCCTGCAATCGTCAGCAATACTACTGCCATAAACGATGCGGTTTTGCTGCCTGCATTTTTCTTCCACAATAAAACCATTAAGATTATTGCAGCCGCATAAGCAAAGAGTGCATACCATGCAAGAATAGGACGCTCATAGGCTACGGTTCTGATAAAGCCTAATATAATTACCACGATATAATTCCGAACATATCTAAGCGCAACCTGCGGCATAAGCTCTTTGGAAAGCTGCTCGGCAACTTCATCCACAGCAATCATCAGTTCTTGGTACTGTGTGGCATCAATTCCCTTTGTCTCCCACACATACCGCTTTGCAGGCTCTCCAAAATAAGTGAAATTGAGTTCATCATGACATTTTTCATGATATGCTGCTTTTTGCAGCATTCCAGAAGGCGCATATTTGTAATTCATCTGATCGGCATCTGCGGCATCATACATCTCATAAAACAATTCCCGAAGCGCTTCTTCCTGTATCACTTCACCATCCGCGCGATCTGCCACATACAGCACATTTGCAAAAGACATCGCTTTTCCAGAAGCAGTATCTACAAACAAGCCTTGTTCGCAATAATTATATACACGAATTGCCACCACTCGTGCTGCAAATACAAGAATCAATATCGCCAAAGCTGCCACAAATCCCTGTTTTCCTATGTTTTCTGCCAGTACAAAAGTATCTCTGCCATCTTTTGTTTCTGTTGTCTTTTTCAAGGCGTTTTTTACAGCCAAGCAATAAGCCACTAGAAACCATACAATAAATAGTACCATCATCTGTCCACGAATCAAAGACAATAGAAAAAACAATCCTATTGTGCGGATACTTTCCCTGCCAACTGCCTTTTGGGACCACATCATATCCAACAAACTCATAAAGGATAACGGATACAAAGAAATCAAAATACCTTCTGTCATCAGCGAATTGGTCAGTACCAGATGGGTGCTTGCAAACACGGGTGTCATAATATGCGGTGCCAACAAAATTGCTGTAAACAAAAATGACACTGGCATATTCAGGCAGAACCGTCTGCGCAGAAACGCTATAAATACAGTATTGGCGAATATCGCCAAGATATTCTGTACTATGATAATAAGCCCATAATGATCAGCAGGCGATACAAACCGCAAAAACTGTATCAAAAGCGCATATCCCGGCTCCCGCATCACCATCTGATTTTCATACTGAAATGTATCATTCACATAGATTGGTTCCCCGGTTCCAAGCAGAACCCCAAAAAACAGTGCAAAAATTCCAAAAAATATCAGATTCCGCCTGTCAAATCTCATCAAAGCCTCCAATAGATATATCCTGCGTCTACAAACTCCTTTTTATCCAAAATTCCTTTCAGGTCCGTAAGCACCTTTGCCTTGCCGTTGTCTGCATACAACGCATCAAGGTCTGCCATACGAAACGCTTTGAAGGATTCATGTGCCACCGCAAGAATCACCGCATCACAATCCTTAATCTCTTTGAGCGGGGCAAATTCTATCCCATACAAGCGCTTTGCTTCCTCTTCATCTGCATTGTCATCAGCGACTTGTGCTGTGATACCATATTCTTTGAGTTCATTATAAATATCAATAATCTTTGTATTTCTAGTATCCGGACAATTTTCTTTGAATGTAAATCCAAGGATTGCCACCTTAGCACTCTTTACCGGAATATCTGCCTTAATCAGATTTTTCACAAGATTTTCTGCCACGTATTTTCCCATATCGTCATTGATGCGGCGGCCCGATAAAATAATCTGCGAATGGTATCCAAGCTGTTCTGCCTTATATGTCAAATAATATGGATCGACACCGATACAATGCCCACCGACAAGACCTGGCTGAAAATTCAAGAAATTCCATTTCGTTCCTGCTGCTGCCAAAACTGACTTGGTATCAATCCCCATCTTGTTAAAGATAATCGAAAGCTCGTTCATAAACGCAATATTGATATCCCGCTGGCTATTTTCAATTACTTTCGCTGCTTCTGCAACCTTGATGGATTCTGCACGATATACGCCTGCATCCACTACAAGTTCGTATACGTGTGCGATTTCATCCAGTGTTTCCGCATCCATACCAGATACAATCTTTGTAATTGTTTCCAGACGATGAACCTTATCCCCTGGATTGATACGCTCCGGCGAATAGCCAATCTTAAAGTCAACACCACATTTTAACCCTGATTCTTTCTCAAGAATCGGTACGCAAACCTCCTCTGTCACACCAGGGTATACCGTAGACTCAAATACAACAATCGATCCTTTTGTCAAATTCTGTCCCAAGATACGACTTGCGCCTTCTACAGGTGTCAAATCTGGTGTATGATCGTCATTGACAGGCGTTGGCACTGCCACAATATGAAACTTTGCCTCTTTTAGTTTAGAAGGGTCCGCTGTAAATGCTACAGTTGTGTTTTTAATCACCTCATCGCCCACTTCTTTTGTTGGGTCAACACCGGATTGATAAAGGTCAATCTTTGCAGCATTCAAATCAAACCCAATCACTTTGATTTTTTTTGCAAACGCCACCGCGATTGGCATTCCTACATAGCCCAGCCCTACCAATGACAATTTTTCTTTTCCACTTACAATCTCTTCATACAAGCTCATTTTTATCCTCCATTTAACATTTATGCACTCCCAGAGTCCTTTTTGCCCACACACAATCAGGCTAAAACTTCGAGAATACATCATTTCTTAATCTATTTCATGACGATTCTGTGCATTTTGAAAGCTCGTCCTTGTATGCCTGCAAAACAATGTTTCTATCAAAACGCCGTTCTACCCATCGGCGGCCTGATTCTCCCATCTGCCTGCGCTGCAGCATCGAAAGAGCAAGTATCTTTTCCATTGCATCTATGAGTGATTGTGTATTCTTCACCTCAAACCCAAAACCGCTTTTGCCCTCGCAAAACGTTTCCCTGCATCCGCTGATATTGCCTGCAAGCACCGGTCTCCCACATGCTGCGGCCTCAAGAAGCACATTGGAAAGCCCTTCATGATAAGAAGGATGCACCACAATATGGCTTTTTGCCATCACCTCTCCAACATTGTCAATATGCCCAAAATACGTGATAATTCCCTGATCGACAACTGTCTGAATCGCAGGTTTATAGACGCTGACCGTTTCCGCTTCATATTCCCCCACCAGCCAAAACTTTAGATTCTTATAGCGCTTGCTCATTGTTTTTGCAGATTCCAGGTATTCCTCGATTCCTTTATCTTTCATGATGCGTATCACTGCCAAGAAAACAATACCTTCTGTTTCTTGCGGATACGGTTCAAAAGCATGTTCTGTCAAATTTACACCTGAGCCTGGAAGCAATCCGCTGTTATTCTGTGCAATGCCATAATGATTCATAAAATTCTGATTCTTTACATTCTGAAAAAAAACACGCCTTGCCTTTTTCATAGATATTTTGTAAAAATTAAGCAGAATTTTGCTGAGCAGCCCTCCATTTTCTATCGCAGTGCCAAGACCTGTAATATTGCAGATATATGGTATCTTTTTTAATCTGCACGCAAGTCCGCCATATAAATTTGGTTTTATGGTATAGGTCAAAACCATATCTGGCTTTATCTTTTTTAGAAGCTGGCAATATTTCATAAAAAGTCCCAAGTCCTTTATGGGATTGTTTCCTCTTCGTTCAAATGGCGTTTCTATCATTGTAATTATGCGCTTGCCGCAGGTCAATGATTTGAGCTTGTCCACATTCTCATCTGGCGGAACAGACACAAACACTTCATGCCCGTCCTCCATAAACGAAAGCAGCAGTTCTTTTCGAAAAAGCCAGAGTCCATTCGCATAATTTGTCAAAATCAGTAGTTTCATAAATTTCTCATTCTCCGAGTTTTTCCACCCGAATCTCGCTTAACTTTTTGATAACAACACTGTCATACATCATCATAACAACATCTTCTTCGTATTGACCAATGCAGTCATTGTTGGGAGATTTTCCCTTTACATTATGGTAAATAAATGCTGGAAAGTCAACCCCTGCTCCATATGCATGCAGATAAGCGCCTCCGAAACGCGGGTTAATCTCTGACAAATAGTATTGCCCATCCTGATAAAACAAATCCATGTCCAGCGGTCCATGAAACACAAGCACATCCAATGCTTTTTTGACAAAATCAAACAGTTTGTCATCCTTAAAAGAGATTGTCTTGTTTGCACCGCCAATAGTGGTTGATAATTTCTTTTTTGCAAAAATGGCTACTGGTTCATGACTGATCGTATCGACATAAATATCCGCATCCATATCAATGCCTGTCATCAGCTCCTGTATGATAAGGGAAGGGTCAGATGTGGTTATTTCTTCAAGCATCTCAAATGTATCTATTCGCCTTGCCCCTACACTGCCGCTGCCAGTCCTCGGCTTCACAAATACCGGCAGTTTGATGCTTCCTTCTTTGTAGGCAGCTTTAAATTCCGCAAAAGAACCATACGTCAAAACGGTAGGAATGCCTTTCGATACAAGATACTTTGACATTTCATACTTGTCAAAACACAAAGCGGCTGTCTCTTTATCCGGAGCAAGAACTGTAATTCCCAGCGCTTCAAATTGTGCTCTATGTTCTGCAAGAATTGCAATTTCCGGATCTATCAATGTTGTTATGGCATCAATCTGCTCTTTTTTGCAGATTTCAAGAATCATTGGAATATATGCGGGATCTTTTATCAACGGCACCTGATAGCTGACATCTGCAAACTCCAATGCTGGTGCATAGGGGCTGTTGTCTGTCACAACCAGCTTTACTTTGTCGCCAAGCGTCTTTCTGAAATCTTTCAGAAGCTCACAGCGCCTTCCCACACTGCAAAATAATACATTCATCTTAATCTCCATTCCAGAGCGTTTACGCGACGGGGCAACGCAGATTTAAAATTTGCGTCTGCCATCAAACAAATTTGTGACGCTCCGGCACAAATTTGCGTGAGAAAAATCAACACATCCGTGTGATTTTTCTCACTATCTTTCCCCCTGGTCTGTCGCGCTATTCTTCGTCCCTGTAAATGCTTCCATCGTTGCATCGGTGGCACTGCTTATGCCACTGTGCCGAAAAACTACTGCTACTGTCAAAAACATTATTTTTAAATCCATCCAAAAAGAAAGATGTTTCACATAATACACATCATATTCAAAGCGCTGTTCCCACGTGATCGCATTTCTGCCATTGACCTGTGCCCAGCCTGTCAATCCTGGTTTCACATCATGGCGATGCTTTTGAAACGCATTGTACAGCGGCAGGTACTTGACAAGAAGCGGACGCGGCCCAATCAGGCTCATATCCCCTTTTAAGATATTCCAAAGTTCTGGAAGCTCATCAAGACTCGTTGCCCGCAGTGCTTTTCCAAACGCCGTCAGCCGTACCTCATCTGGCAAAAGTTCTCCGTTTTCGTCACGTGCGTCTGTCATTGTGCGGAATTTGCAGAGCCGAAAGACCTTCTCATGATATCCTGGTCTGTCCTGATGAAAGATCACAGGTGCTCCAAGCTTGGTATGCACCAAAACAGCCACTATGATCAGTACCGGACTTAAGACAATGAGTGCGGTGAGCGACACCATAATATCCAACACTCTTTTTATATATTTTTGATACATTTTAAAACAAACCTCTTATAATATCTATGATTTGATTCATGTCATCTTCTGTATTTTTGATATCGCTTGGCAGGCATACGCCGCGGTTAAAAATATCCTCGCTCACACTGCTGTCATTTTCTGTCTCATTTTTGCTCTCATAATGAGAGAAAAAAGGATATTTTTCAAATACAGGCTGTAGATGCATTGGCTTCCAGATTGGGCGCGACTCAATATTTTGTTCTTCTAACGCGTCCATTATCCTATCTGGTGTTACATGGCAGCCCTGTTTCAGCGTGATGCAAGAGAGCCAATTGTTTGCATCTCCTTTTGGATTGAGCGGATTCATCGCGATTTCTGCGATATCTGCAAATGCTTCTTTGTATCTGGCATAAATTGCTTTTTTGTGCTTTAAGTGTTCCTCTAAATGCATTAACTGGCCTCTTCCAATCCCAGCGACAATATTGCTCATACGGTAATTATATCCTATCTTGGAATGCTGATAATGCCTTGCCGGATCTCGTGCCTGTGTCGAGAGTACGCGCGCTTCCTGGACAAGCGCCTCCTCCTGCGACACCATCATTCCTCCGCCGGAGGTTGTTATAATTTTATTCCCATTAAAAGAATAAATTCCAATTCGACCAAAAGTTCCTGTATGCCTGCCGTCATATGTAGCGCCAAGCGATTCTGCTGCATCTTCTAGTATTGGCACGTTATGCTTTTTGCATATCTCCATAATTTCATCTAATTTTGCTGGTGTTCCGTACAAATGCACCAAAACAACAGCCTTGGGATTCGGATAAACCTCAAACGCCTTTTCCAGAGCCTTGGGAGACATATTCCATGTATCCGGTTCCGAATCGATCAATACAGGAGTTGCTTTCTCGTAAAGGATCGGATTGCAGCTTGCTGAAAAGGTCAAGGAAGATACAAACACCACATCATCCTGCCCCACACCCAAAAGCTTCAGACCAAGATGAATTGCCGCAGTTCCAGCACTTAATGCCGCAGCATACCCACATCCGGTATATGCTACCATTTCTGCTTCAAATTGATTTACATTAGGGCCTAATGGCGCCACCCAGTTCGTATCAAAGGCTTCTGCTACAAACTGTTGTTCTTCACCATGCATTGTCGGACTAGAGAGATAAATTCTTTTTTTTGTCTGTTTTTTTTCTGTATCTATCATTATAATCCTCCTAATTATAGTTCCGCACTTCCTTCCATCGCTCTGTATGCCAGAACAATTCCTTTCCATATTTCAATGTCAGGAATTGTTCTGCGCGATAGAGAGAAGTGCTGATTTATAAGTCGCTTTGCGACTTTATTTAGTCGCTGCGCGACAGCTCTTAAGTATAAAGTCTCTTCGACACACCTGTTTCGAGAGACTTTATTTTGTTCTGCGCGACGCTCTTAAAGATAACGTTTCAAAAATTTTCAGGAATCTTGCTCCATGTCTTTGATGTCTTCTGATTCTTTTGGCTCATATGTCGGTACAATTTCTTGTATCAAAGGGCGCACATCTGCACATTCCTTTTCCACTGCTCTTTTTAAATTATTTAGCTGTACATAAAACTGCGACTCGTCAAACTCAATCGGCTTACCAATATGAATCAATTTGTTTTCTGTGTCGGTCAGCCCCTCCTCACTCATCAAAAGTTCTTCATACAGCTTTTCGCCGGGTCTCAACCCTGTAAACTCAATGCGAATATCTTCGTCCAGTTTATATCCAGACAGGCGGATTAGGTTCTTTGCAAGATCTAATATCTTCACTGGCTCTCCCATATCCAGCACAAAGATTTCGCCGCCTTTTGCATACACACCTGCCTGAAGCACTAGCGATACCGCCTCTGGTATTGTCATAAAATAGCGAATAATGTCAGGGTGTGTCACTGTCACAGGGCCGCCTGCCGCAATCTGTTTTTTGAACAGTGGAATCACACTTCCATTGCTGCCAAGCACATTGCCAAAACGGACCGCTACAAACTCTGTCTCATAATGGCGGTTATATGTCTGAATAATCATCTCACAAATCCGCTTGCTGGCACCCATTATATTTGTTGGATTTACCGCTTTGTCGGTAGAAATCAAGACAAATTTCCTGACACCATTCTGCACTGCTGCCTGCGCTGTCTTCCAAGTGCCAAAAACATTATTTTTGATAGCCTCATTGGGACTTACTTCCATCAGCGGCACATGCTTATGCGCTGCCGCATGATAAATAATATCAGGGCGGTATTCCTGCATAATACTATTCATTCGGTTGGTATTTCTCACAGAAGCAATCAGAACTACCAAATCAAGTCTCGGATATTTATATTTTAATTCCTGTTGTATTTCATAGGCGTTATTCTCATAGATGTCAACAATAATCAGTCGTCTTGGCCTATGCCCTGCTATCTGACGGCAAAGCTCACTTCCTATCGAACCGCCGCCACCTGTCACCATAACTGTCTTATCTTTGACATAGTTCAAAATAGACTCCAAATCTACCTTGATCGGGTCTCTCCCAAGCAAATCCTCTACGTCCACGTCTCTTAGCTTGCTGACATTGACCTCCCCGTTTACCAACTGATAGATTCCTGGAAGCGTTCGAAGCTTGCAGCTTGTCTCCTTACAAATCTCAACAAGCGCTTTCATCGTCGCACGATTGGCCGAGGGAATCGCAATAATAATCTCATCAATACCATACAGCGCGGCATACTCGACAATTTTATCACGGCCGCCGACAATTTTGATTCCCTGAATAAATCTTCCCCATTTGCTCTCATTGTCGTCTATGATGCATTTAATTGTCATTGTACTGTAATTGCTGTTGATGATTTCTTTGATGACTGTGTTTCCGGCATCTCCAGCACCAATAATCATCACGCGTGTTCCATTTTTGCGGTTCTGTGCCTTATGATGCATTCCGCGCAGTATTCGATAAGAAAAGCGACTCAATGTCGTCATCGCAGTCAGCACAAGCGCATACATAAAATAATAGCTTCTGGGAATTGGATAATCAAGAATTTTCATCCCAACAAAATCAAGTACTGCACTCAAAAAACATGCCGCTAAAATATTCTGGACCTCGGCTGTGCCTGCAAATGCCCACAGACTATGATATAATCTGAACGCGTAAAACACTATCAATGTAATCACTACATTCATGACCATAAAATTCCATGCCGAGCTCAAATAAACTTCCGGAATATCTTTATAATTTAGTTCAAAACGGATCCACAATGGTATGATACCCGCAGCGCATACCGTCATAATATCAATGATAAACAGCACAATTCTTCTATGCAGAAGCTGTGTGTTCATACGATCCAACATTTTCATAATAATCTCCATTCCGCCTTGGGCGGCCCAAATAGACAGCGTGAAATCTACTACTTTTTGGCAGTGCCTTTTGCTTCCTTAGAAGTTTTTTCACTCTGGCAGTCCTTCATCAGAAAGACTTGCATCAATATAAAGCAAAAACCTGCCGGAATACAAGGGTGATATGCCCATTCTGTCAAACTCACAAATCCAAATACCACCACAAGCGCAAACGGAACCAGCAAAATACTGTATTTTCTGCCATCGCGGATAAACAGCCTGACCGCCTCCCATAAAGTCAGCCCGCACAATACAAGAAATACAACTCCTGCTATCATACCAAAATTGTAAGCTACCTGCAAATAAGAATTGTGTGCATGTGCATATTCACTGCCCTTTTCATCCAAAGGCCCCATTTTAGGGTGCCCTTTTATCGAAATCTCACCGATATAATCCTGAAATATTCGAAACCTTCCATTCGAAATATCTTTTTTTTCCTCTTCGCTTTCAATATCCTCATCACTGTCCGCTGAAACAGTGCTTATTCCCATATTTTTAAAATTATCGCCTGTATATGCTAACAGCACTTCCTCCTGCTGCGTTTCCTTTTGAATCTGTGCTGTTTCCTCTTTGGCCTCCTCCGCCTGAAATCTGCCAAACAATGTGTTAAAAAAGCGTCTGACTGTCATATATTTATCCGAATCAATCGGGTCGCCCTTATACACCATAAAGTCTTCATCCTGAAATTCAATATCATACCTTATCGGGTCCCCTATAACTGCTGGAACCATGCGAATTGTGGTATATACCATCGGAAAGCTCAGCAGACATACCAGCGCAAAAACACCCAGTTCTGACAAAATCCGCTTTGCACGCTTGTGATGCGCTACGGCTGTCAATGCCATAATTGCAAACACTGTCACACTTGTTGTCAAAAAGGCAGTTCTTGACATGGTTAGCAAAATACACCCCACAACACATGCGGTCACTAAGTATTCAAAGAAACATCGGAGAAACATGCTCTTCTTGTCCCTCAGTTTTCCGTACAGCTTTGCAAATGCTGCTCCAAACACCACCGCAAGGTACATACCTGTACAAGCTACTGTATGAAAAATCCCGCCGTATCGATACAGCATCCAATAATGATGCGGTCTGTGGTGCAGGCAAAACAGCATGACAAGTCCAAAGCTTACAAGAATTCCATTGGTAAAATTTATCAGAAACCGGCTTTGTGCAGCGTCTGGCATTTTGATAAAAAACACAGCCAAAAAAGGCAGCGTCGCCGTAAATACCCATACTTTTTCAAAGCGGTTCATATACATCAAAATACTAAAAAGTATCCACAATGCAAAATAGATGGTACGCAGCTTATATTTTTTGATCGCATACACCATTTTGTCTATTGACTGATTTTTTGATAGTTTGAAGTTCCTTCCAATTGTAATCAGCAGAACGCCCCATGCAAGAACTACTGCGCATGTTAGTTTTGCAACCAGCAGTTCGTTTGTCCCAGGTTCAAACTTCCTGCAATACACTACAGAGCCTATCAATGCAACAACAATCCATGCGCCATTTATAATATGAACAAACTGCTTTTCATTATAATTCATCAGAAGCGCAATTGCCAGAAAAATCAACATCCATCTTGTATTGGTAGTGTGATAAAGGTTCCGGTCTGCATTGACATACTGGCATAATGCATAGAACAATAATCCAAAGCTTACAATCTGTATATAATTGCGCCATATCAACGAAAAATGCTGTCCGACGCTTACCCGCTGATTCCTTTTTTTTGTGCCAAATACTAAGAGCCACACTGCTGCCGCAGACCAAAATGCGGCGGCGGCAATTCCTGCAAAAAAGAACATTCTGTCCCAAATCTCACCGCCAAACTTATTTTGTATCACTGCATAAAACAGCAAAAACAGTGCCAGCAAAAGAATCAGAGCGCTTACTCCAACACAGAAATATTTGCGGATAGTCGTATTTTGGGCAGTAAACCGATCATCATACAAAACTACAGCAAAATTAATCAAAAAATACAAAATGCCTGTTATAAAGAGAATCCGCAAATCATAAAAGAGAATCCGCGCCGTACTCAGCGGACTTGTATAATCAAAGTCTGCAATCAGACAGACATCATCATTGATGATACCATCAATATACAGAGAACTGTTTTCCATCTGTGCCAGTTCTGATCTTGGTGCGACGGGGAGCTGATAAACTGCGGTGCTCTCTTCTGGTATAAGGATTTCATAATAATATGCCCGCTCTTGTTCCACATCCAAATCTGGTGTCGCCACCAAAAATCCTTTTTTTTCTATTGTTCTGCTGTCAATATCCTCCTCATACACACAAGAAAAATTTTCATCATACAGACGGAACAAAATACGCTCTGCACCTGCTGATTCCTTGTCAATGGTACAACTCATATATAATTTTATCTGATAGAGATGTGTATTGTTAAAATAAATTGTCTGAAGCTTTTTGTCGGCGGCTGTAAATGGATCGCCTGATAGTTTTTCCTTTGCTGTATGATGATAAGCTTTTTGTTTGGACAGGTTATGATTCTGCACCAGTCCCATTGGATAAATCCGCACCATCAATATAAAAGCTGCTGTCGCTACAAGAATCTGAATCACTGCGTTCCTCTTTGCATGCAGCCTTGCATATGCACTGTCTGAAAATGTGCAGGCGGTCACATTCATAAGATACGCAATCATTCTGTTTTGTTTGAGCTGTCTCAAAAATTGCAATTTTATAACCTGCCCTTTCCTGCTCTCCACTTCATTCTGTGTCGTATGCAAACTATGGTTGTATCGAATCTGTTTTTTGTGAACATTTGTTTTTTACCGCACCTGCCTCCTCACGGATTACATACTGCGGTGAGTGATTGATGCTAATATAAATACGTCCAATATATTCTCCGATTAATCCCAGCATAATCATAAGCATGCCGCCAATGAAGACAACTGCTGCCATCAGAGAGCTAAAACCCAATGGCACTTCTGGATTTACCAGCTTCTTGACAACGGTATAGATGCCGTAAACAAACCCTGCTCCGGCAAAAACCGCGCCTGTTATGGTTGCTATGCGAAGCGGCAAAATCGAAAACGCAGTAAATCCATTAAACCATAACCCCAACAACTTCTTCATCGTATACCCAGAAGCCCCCACCTCACGGCTTCTGTGTTTTACTGAAACATTGGTAATATTCTGAGTGGCCCGCAGCACCAGTCCAATAATATAGGGATAACTGTTTTCATAGGCAAGCATACTGTCAATCACAAACCTTTTTGCGGCAAAATAACTTGTCACATGAAGATCTTTTGGCTTTCCAAGCATTGCCCTTGTCATCATGTCATTCATCCATGTCCCAAAATTGCGAAATGCACTGTGCTTTTTGCTCTCATAGCTTGCATAGACAACATCACTGCCATTCTCTATGCCCTGAATCAGTTTTCCCACCTCATTTGCGGGTGTTTGTCCATCATCATCAAGGCACACCACAATATCTCCGTCTGATTTGCGCAGCCCTGCCATCAATGCCGCATGCTGTCCAAAATTTTTCGCCAGACTGATCCCGGAAACATTGTCATACTTTTCGCAAAGTGTTTTAATTACTTCAAAGGTATTATCCGGAGAACAATCATTTATCAGAAAGATGTCATACACATACTTCTGCATTGTCTGCATTGTATCTCTTATTTCCATCACTACCCCCTCAAGCGTCTGTGCGCTCCTGTAACAGGGAATGACGAAGCTTATTTTGCTCATCGTTATGACCATAATCCTTTCATTCTTGAAGCGGATTGACTGCTCCAAATAAAATTAAATCTTCGTATTTTCCATCAAGAAACAATTCATCTTTTAAATAGGCTTCCTGTTTATAACCTGCGTTTTCATTCATCCGCACGCTTGCCTGATTATATGCCAGTACTTTTGATATCACTTTATGAAGGCCAAGTGTTTCAAAGCCATATGCCAAAATCAGTTTGGCTGCTTCTGTGCCAATTCCTTTTCCATAGGCATCTGGTTCTCCCAAAAAGATCCCCCACTCGCCTTTTTTGTTTTCCTCCTCAAAATTCTGAAGATAAATCGAACCCAGCGGTTTATCATCTTCCTTTCTGCATATGATAAACTGGTGCACAAGTCCGCTTTTTACTTTCTTTTCCATCCAGTTTAAATGCTCCTCTTTTGAGACAGGCTTTCTGTAAATAAAATTTTCAACCACTTTTTT
Source organism: uncultured Lachnospiraceae bacterium (assembly GCA_910586585.1). Classification (GTDB taxonomy): domain Bacteria; phylum Bacillota; class Clostridia; order Lachnospirales; family Lachnospiraceae; genus COE1. Next base: position 74,769 of record CAJUKA010000001.1, on the reverse strand, counting down.
TTCGTTGCGCCACCTTACGATATCATCGGTATCTGCTATTGCGATTGGACGCAGATAAATCTGCTGCCCATGGATTTTCAAATCTTTTTCTACTGGCTTCATATCCCTCTCCTATTAGTGTATTATCTAAATCTGTCATTTTAATTGATAGCTGTTCTAAGTTCATAGACATCAAACACGATTTCAGAAGATTCTGTTTCTATTCGATCCACACACTTCGGTTTTATGGTCATTCCACGTTTTTCATAGTACTGAACCAACCAATCTAGGTCCTTGCCTGTACTTTCTATAAAATACGCTTTTTTTGCTTTGCTGCCTCTGCCGCTGTAGAGCGCAGTTTGTACATCTTTAAAGCGATGACGCGCTAATTTTCGCTTTGCAAGCGGACTTTTGGCCGCCCAGCCACCGCACAAATCAAAGTTTTTGTATAAATTTGCTGATTCGTCAAATATTTTTTCAGAATAAGGCGTACCATTGTAGGATGTGGAAGAATAAACATCTATCACATAATAATTATTTCCATTTTCTCTGCAAAAATCCATCAATGCATTCCAGCGTTCATCTGCCACTGCTCTGTTTCGGTATTCAGTCCGAAGGTTGTCTCTGTTTCCGCCAAATGCCAAAAGCGCACAGACAATACAGATTGTATAGACTGCATAGGCCATTGTATTTTTCTTTTTCTCCATCACTCTGTCCTTGATTAAAAAGCCCGCAATGGTAATGAATTCCAACATCAGAAGCGGTATCGCGACACGGTCCAACACTCTGTCTACCATATATAAATATAACCATAAAATACTGCGGATAACCAATAGACCGAGTATTTTCAGAACTGCGCCTGCACGCACTCTGCCCTCTGACTGAAAAATACAAAGTATCAGATATAAACTATATGATACCAAAACCATCATGCTGATAATCGTTCTGTGAATCGGCATCGCTTCATCTACCGTGCCAGAGTGCATTATCAGATTTCGGATTGTATGAAAATCCTCCTTTAGCTGATTCTTGTAGCGCCACAGGGCTTGTCTGACACTGTTTTTGCTGATAAATCCAAAGGTATTGGAAAGTTTTTGCTCCTGATAATCCACAATCGCTTCAAGCCTCCAGGTATCAATAGACCCATCAAGCGCAAAATTGTAATTTTCAAGAAGCGTATAGGATTCTCTTGACAATCCAATGGATTCATACAATTCACTGTTGTTATCATAACTCGGCAGCCCATAAAAATCATATAATTTTGTCCTCGCATCAAAAAAATTCTGAAACCGAACCCATTCGCTGTTTCTGTATGCCAACAGGTCCAAGGAATAGACAATCAGCATCAAAAGAAGGGCTGTGCCAATCAATGTAATATATTTTTTAATATTTGACCTAGTAAATATCTTTTTGCTGCCAAACCATTGTGAAATCCCCGCAAGCAAAAGAAACGGCATCAGCATAATACAAACTTCAATTCGAATCATAAAGGACAGAACAACCAACATCAAAGGAACTAGATTTCTTCTTATAAATTTGGAAGGCTTTTCTTCTTCCGGCGCCGTGAGAAAGAGAAATACCGCGCCTGCCATACAAATACCTGCTGTGACGCTGTACTGAATAATGACAAACTCCCGCAAAAACAGGCCCAGAGCAATTGCCGCCTCGGCCGCAAGCGCCATCAGTTTTGTTCCAGTGCTGCGCATAACGCGCATAAGACGCAGTGCAGCCAATGCAAGCACTCCAAACTGGCATACGCACAAAAACAAGCCATACCATGCAACCGTAGGAATGGCTCTGTAAAAAAGCGCAATAAACCACCCTAAAGGATACAGCATCTGGATACAAAAACCATTTGGCTTACCAGTATATGCTCCTGATAAAATATCCTTTATCATTGTATCATCATTCAGATCATAGTAGAAATCAAAATTCACCGATAAAAACAATACAAGCAAGAGTGTAAAGACAGCCACAACACACACTCTGCCTGCTCTTCTCTTCGTGTGGCTATCCATCATACGTGATAGAACTCCTTCACTTTGCTTACAACATAATTAACATCAGATTCTGTTAGTGTATAGTACATTGGAAGTCTGAAAAGCCGCTCGCTCTCCTTTGTTGTATAGACATCCTCCCCATGAAAGACACCAAACTTCATTCCTGCCGGTGCCGAATGAAGCGGCACATAATGAAATACGGACCACACGCCGTTTGCCTTCAAAAAGTTTAAAAGCTCTGTGCGCTCTTGGACATCTTTTGCTTTTGCATAGTACATATGCCCGTTGTGTGTACAGCCTTCCGGAATGGTCGGAAGTTCCAGGATACCTCTGTCTTTGAGCGGCTGCAGCAGTGTATTGTACTGCTCCCACCTGATAAGCCTGGCCTTTGTGATTTCATCGGCAAGCTGAAGCTGTGCCCAAAGATATGCAGCATTCATATCGCTTGGCAGATAAGAAGATCCATAATTCATCCATCGGTATTTGTCAACCAGCCCACGATAATATTTCGAACGATTTGTCCCCTTTTCTCTGATAATTTCTGCTTCTTCAATATATTTTTCATCCCGAATCAGAATTGCGCCGCCCTCTCCCATACTCAGGTTTTTGGTCTCATGGAAGGAATAACAGCCAAAATCGCCGATTGTGCCAAGCGCTTTGTTTTTATACTCTGCCAAAATACACTGTGCGGCGTCCTCAATCACCATCAGATTATGCTTCTGGGCGATCTCCATTATGGTATCCATTTCACATGCAATGCCAGCGTAATGAACAGGCGCAATGGCTTTGGTATTTGGCGTTATCGCCGCCTCAATCTTTTTCTCATCAATATTCATCGTATCTGGACGAATATCTACAAAAACTGCTTTTGCGCCACGCAGTACAAACGCATCCGCTGTTGATACAAATGTAAAGGAAGGCATAATTACCTCATCCCCCTCCTTGATATTTGCAAGAAGTGCCGCAAGTTCTGTGGCATGGGTACATGAAGTTGTCAGCAGGCATTTGCTTGTCTTTGTTCTTTCCTCAATCCATTCACTGCATTTCTGGGTAAACGGCCCGTCTCCACAGATTTTCTGGTTCTCAACTGCCTGCTTGATATACTCAATTTCCTTTCCTGTAAATGGCGGAACATTAAAATTAATCATTCAATACCTCCCATAATCTTCCAATTAACAAGAAAACTATACCACATTTTTATTCCTATTTCCACACTAACATCATTTCTTGACACAATAAATGTAACAGTTCAGCCTTCGGCTTCCTGTTACGGGCATCAATCCATGCAAAACCACTTCGTGGTAGGATTGATGCATCTCAACTGCTACGTGTTCCTACGGACTTTGCAGCGTAGTGCAAAGTCCTAGTCTGAACTGTTGCCAATAAACTATATATTCTTCGCTCACATACGCCTCAAAATACCCCTCTTGCCGCATAAACTGCTGGATTGTGACAAGTTTTTCATATCGTGCTGTATTTGCTTTATCAATGGTATCTATTGCCTTTCTGCCAAAAATAATCACTGGAAAATCTTGTGTTTGGACAATTCTGTCCAAATCTATCCGAAGCTGTTCTATCTGATTGGAATCCAAGTCAATCCACGTTGTAAAAATTGCTGGTTCCATGTCAAACAGATACGAAAGTGCTGGAATATCGCCAAAAAGTATCAATTGTTTTGTGTTCAACTCATTTTCTATCAAAAAATTATCCAGTGCTTCAAGCTGTTCCTTTTTATCTTTGGTTGTCCATATTCCGTTGGCGCTTCCGCTGCTTTGCAAATGCAGTGCATAGCGCTGCTCTCCGGCGGGCAACACATCATGAAACACAAATCCAATCCCAAATAACAGACTTTGCAATGCTGTACAAAGAAAAAGAAAACAAACAGTTATCTTTAGCACAAATTTATATTTTTGTGTCGAGAGTTTTTGAAAAAAATCGAAAAGCATCAAAAGCGAAACAGGCGCTGTCAGAAATAAATTATTGATAATTGGATATAGACCGTTATTGCTGCCAAGCGGCGTAATCCAGATTGTCACAAGCAAACATACTGCCCATAGTTTCTGTTCACCACTGACTTTTTTGCTTATAAGACTCCAAATACAGAGCGCAAGCACCATTAACAGATACACTACTGCCCATTTATACATGCTAAAATACGCCGTATAATCAAAATCAAACATCCCTCGGCCATAGCAAAATCTGAGAAGCACCAAAAGACCTGCCGCATAAATCAGTTTGAACCACATTGACGCCTTTTTCTTATTCTTTGCTAATATCAATGAAAAAAATAAACTCCCCATTACCATATAGCCCACAAACAAAAAGAGCCATACACTATAGCGAAAATAATCTCCAAACATTGCAAAAACCATAGCGCTCGGCTTATAATCCGTCGCTGTTTCAGTCATGCCAAACAGTGAAGCAATCATTTCAGGATATGCCGTAGCGCCATATCGAACAACTATCACAAAAATTGGCGCCAAAAGTCCTGCAAGATATCCCACAATACAAAAAACAGTTCTGTTTATCAGCTTTTTAATCCATGCACATTTCTTTCGCTCCACAAAACAAACATACCATACTGGCAAAATAAATGCCATATATGTAATATTGGGCATACGCACAGAGACGCAAAGGCCAAGAATCATGCCAGCAGCAATAAAATACCATTTGTTATCTTTTGTGATTGCCATAAATAATATCAGTGTTGCTGCTGTCATAAAAAGATAGCCAAGATAGTGATATAAAATCACGGACGGCGCCCAGCACAGGGACAATGCCGTAAGCTCGCCTGCAAACAGCAGCCAGCGATGCTCATATCGCTTGAACAAAAACAGAAATACCACCATCGCAGTCAGCCCAATCAAAAGCCCCGTATATACATTCATTCCAATCCAGGTATCTCCAAAAGGAAGATAGCTTAGCAGTACTCCTACGATATTGGCAAAATACGTAGCCAGTTTCCACATCGGATTCATGACATCAAAAAAACGATAATTTCCAAGGGCATAGCCTGCGTCCATTAAATCTGCGCCCAGCACAGCATGACGCAGTGGATACAACAAAAGGATTCCTGCAAGGATTTTATTCAGGTGTTTCCCAAGCCATTTCATTCTCATGTTTCCTCCCTGTTCTTTCTCATATACTCTTGGAACCTCTTTTTCTCTCTCCAAAGATCGTGCTGGAAATCTTTTTTCTTGTCATTTCTATCAGTGTACAAACCACATACACCGCAAATACCGTGCAGATCATATGAAGCAGCAGCCCCCCAACAGAATTGTCAATCTGCTCTTTGCAATGAAACCACGCAGGCCACACAGCCCGAAAATTCATATGCTCATGAATCAGGTAAACACCAAACGAAGCGCCGGAAATTTGTTCTATTGGTCTCCGAAAACGCTCCAAAACACCCCCTGCCTTGCTCTTTGCAAATGCCAGAAAAATCCCCACTGCACCTGTATAACAGGCTAAAAAATTATAAGTATAGCCATACGAAATCATATTCTCAAGTTTGCCTGTTTTGAGAAAAACCATACGCAGAATAAAAAAAGAAGCAAAGATTGCTGTCACACTGCAAAGATAGAGAAGTACTGCGTGCCATCTGGCTTGTACCCATTTCGTCTCGTACTTCCCAAGATATGCGCCTGTCAGATACAAGACCACAAACCAGAACCCATCATACCCATATTTATCCCAGGGAAGCTGCATGGGAATCACCGTCTTGGAGATACAAAAAAGAACCAAAAGCCCTGCTGTCAAAAGCTGTATATCCTTTTTGCCAAGATGCGCAATCCCTGCATTCAAAAAAGGCATAAACAAGCAAAGAATCAGATACGAAGTCGCAAACCAATAATGTTCCGTCACAATCGGAAAACAATACGAAAAAAATTGATAGAGGTCAAACTGCTGTATGCCTGCTATCATGGCAGTAAGCCCAATCACCATCGAATAAAAAAACACCTGCCTCCATATACGGATTCCTCTTTTTATGACATCTTTCGGCGCCGTATTGGCTCCAAAATAACCACTTAATAGCACATAGGCATTTACTGCCACCAAGCACAGTGCCTCAACAAACCATATCGTATAGCCTGTTACTGTCATATCCGCTCTTGACGGACTGCCTAGCAGCCCGCCTTTGCTAAGATAGTGCAGACATACAATCATTATCATCGCAGTCATACGCAGCAGTTCACAGCCCAAGTGCCGTTGTCTTTTTTCTGCCATCACAAGCCCCCTATATTGTCCTGTCCATCAGCGCTTTGGCAATACGCTGTGCGCCTTTCCCATCTACAAGCTGCCTTTCCTGCTCGTATAAACGCTCCCTGTACGTTTTTTCCGCAACACACTGGTGCAGCGCCTTCACTGCCTTGTCCGTCACCGCCTGGCTATTCTTTGCAAAACACCCTGCATTCACAATCTGCGTGAGCTCTGCCAAGGCACATGCCCCCTGTCTTTGATTTTCTGCAAAATAAAATACAATCATTGGAATTCCCAGTGAACTGACCTCGTAAACTGTGCTTCCTGCGGCAGTGAGCACCACATCTGTTTGCAGCAGCAGTTCGCGCATATCCTTGACATTTTCATGAATACACACATTTTTGCAGGACTGATACCTATTTTTTAGCTCCTCTGCAAAACGATTGAACGGACCACTGACAATATGCCAGTTTATCTTTTGTTTGGACAAAAATGTATCCGCCAAAATAGCATCCATAAACGCCGCTGCTGCAAAATACGGGTCACTTCCTCCTGTCGTTATCATAACATCAGTTATTTTATCTTTTATCTGATATTCGCAAGGCGCCTGAAATGCCTTGCGAAGCGGCATATATTGAATGCCCAGAAGTACGTCTTCCAACTCTTTATAATTGTCCGCAAGCTGCGGTGCATAGATATTATAATTAATCAGCAGACACACTGGATGCGGCACCCCCATATCTTCAAGACATGCTGTTTGCACAAACTCTTTGACTGCATCAAAATATGCATCATCTGCCTGGTAACTGTCAATCAGAATCATATCTTTTTGTTGTTTTACTATTTTTTTAAGCTGCGGAATCTCTGACAACATATCTCTGTAATCTGTATTTAGCACAATTGCCCGAAATCCCCGCTCTTCAATCATAGAAAGACAGCCGTTATCTGCTGTTATAAAAACAGGAGAACAGCCCAAATCCGCCGCTGCCTCTGCAATCGAGAGGCAGCGCATCACATGCCCCATACCGATATCTGTATTGCCGTCCGCACGAATATAAAGCATTGTGTCCCTCCCTATATCACGTTCTCTAAAACACTGTTTTCCGAATCAGCAAAAACGCCTCCGCACGCTGCATTCCTGCGGCCATACCGCGTGTTTTGGAGAGCACATCCATTCCTGCTAAACTCCTAGGATGCGGAAACTGACAAAGTTCTGATACATAGCAGTTCATTGCCTGTTCCTTTTTCTCATAGTAATCCGTAATGTCTACAAATACATTGGGAGAAAACGCAGGCTGCATACTGCTGTCAAAATTCCATTCTGAGGAGGATAGTGTCTCAAAAGCATAAATTTCCTTAACGCAGTAATTTCCAATCGGCCTTGCTGCAGTCAGTACAGCCCGTGCTGTATATTGGTGATCGATATTCAAATCGCCGCTGTAGTGCGTATAGATAATCTGCGGCTTTAGTTTAGCAATGATCTGCTCTACTGCTTTTACAATCTCTAACAAATCTACATGGTCAAAGCGGTTGTCTGGAAAATTTGCAAAAAAAACCTCACGAAACCCAATCGCTTTGGCGCTTTCCAGCGTATTTTTGTGAAGTGCGTCCACCACCGCACTGTCAACATCTTCCCGATGTGCGCCGCGCGATGTCTGTCCTTCCCCTAAAATCAGCGCATATACGAAGTCGCCCTCTGCGGCATGGCGTGCTGCTGTACCTCCTATTCCAAGAACCTCATCGTCTGGATGCGCTGCCACTACTAAAACTGTCTTCATTTTAATCCTCCCTGCCGCTTTCAAAACCGCAAGCTGCATTATTTTTATCCATCCTGTGAAATGTTACTTTTGCCTCAAGTGTGCTTCCATCCTCTGCAAGCTGTGCAGCTTCAAAACACAGCCGATATGGTCCATAGTCCAGAAATGCGCGCGGATACCCTTCTGCGTCCAGCATTCGGATATAATCATAGAACGTTTCAAGCGACATTTCAGGAAGCAACTCTCCTTCCTGCGATTTTCTGCGCCGAAACAGCACTGGTTCCCCTTCTTGTGGTATAGGTATTATTTTTTCTTTCAAAAAGCAAGGTATCATTTCCTCAAATATAATGTCCGCACACCGCTCAAAAATTTCATGCGCACTGCCTTCCAAAGAAAGCGGTTTCTTCATATAAATCGGCCCGCCATCTAATACTTCTGTCACCTTTATCGCAGATATTTTTGTCTCTTTGTGTCCGCGCACTATCAAGTTCTGAAGTGGGCTTCCTCCCCTGCCATACGGCAAATCTGTCATATGAAAAACAACACATTCCCACTGATCTGTTATTTGTGGCACGATATAATACGACCAGTGCGGCAGCAAAATATAATCCGGAGCAAACTGACACACTGCCTCATAGGTCAATTCCTCTTTTTGGGTTACAATCAAAACCTCATGTATTCCCTGGTATTGTTCTTTTAGCCTGCGTGCCCGCACAATATTCCATTCCTTAATTGTTGCAATTATGATCTTCATATTCCGCCCCTTTCGTGCTCCACGCAAATTCAATGTACTCTGCTTTCTCTATTCTATGGAAGCCACACTTTTCAAACACTTTTTCTGATGCAGTGTTTCCATATTTTACCTGGCCTATCAATTCAGTAACACTCGTTATTTCTGATACTACTTTCTCTTTTGCCAGCATAATGATTTGATATCCAAGTCCCAAGCCCCGTTTATTTTGCGCAATGCTATAATCAATCACTGCTGTTGTTTTTTTGATATCCAGGCGAAGCTGTCCGACTGGCAATTCTCCATCACACAAAATATACTGGTACACGAAGGGATTTTGCATCATATTATCATACCATTTAATATGATTTTCGTATGGAATCTGCTCTGTATGAAAGGCATTCTGACGCACCAAAGCATCATTTGCCCATTGAAAAAGCAAGTCTCTGTCCTGTATTTGTGCTTCCCGCAAATATACGTCCATTCTCATCCCTTTTCTACTCACCAATATCATCAAAGGAAAGCGGTGTTCCTCTCTTTAAATCATGTTTTGCTTTTTTTCCAAGCACTTGTTGATAGTATTTCGGCTTTAATCCATATGCAGGCCGGATACTTCTGATATTTTGTGGTGTCAGCACCTCTCCTGCTGCAATGTCCTGAACGACAAACAGAGAACGTCTGAAACATGTGTTTGTTTTTTCCTGTTCCGAAACACCATACTGCACTGTACCCATTGCCTTTTCTACCTCGCGCACTTGGTTCACCATCTCGCGAAACTCGTCTGGCTCCATCGAAAATGCTGCATCAGGATTTTTGATAGTACGGCTGATACAGAAATGCTTTTCTATAATATTCGCCCCCATTGCCACTGCTGTCGCTGCGCTGAAAGATCCCATAGAGTGATCCGAAAGCCCAATAGGTATATGAAACTGCTGCTTCATATCACCAATCGTCCGCAAATTCATCTCTTCGCTTCTGGCTGGATAAGCACTAGAACACTTTAACAGTGCAAGCTGCCTGTTTCCAGTTTGATATATCGCTTCCACAGCTTCCTTGATTTCTTCTAATGATCCCATGCCGGTAGACATGATAATTGGCTTGTTTTTTGATGCAATATACGTAAGCAGCGGGATATCCACCAGCTCAAAAGATGCGATTTTATAAAATTGAATGCCCAGTTCTTCCAGGAAATCCACGGAAGTACAATCAAATGGGGTTGAAAGGAAATCAAGCCCTGCCTTTGCAGCCTCGTCGCGCAGCTTGTCCTGCCATTCCCACGGCGTATATGCTTTCTGATACAAAGAATAAAGATTTTCGCCTTCCCATGTGCCCTTCTCAATGTGAAAATACGTGTTGTCACAGTCGATTGTCATGGTATCCGGCGTATATGTCTGAATTTTGATGCAGTCCGCACCAGCTTCTTTTGCGGCGTGAATAATCTCAAACGCATGTTGTATATCTCCTGCATGATTGGCAGACATTTCCGCAATGATATAGACAGGCGCACCGTCTCCTATCACTCGTTCGTTAATTTTAAACATACTAATCCTCCATGTCAGAGCTGCTTACTGCGATGACTCGCGTCGGAAATCTTTTATTTCCGACTGCGTTCAAGGCATATTTGAGGCTCTGACTCAAATTGCCATAATCTGTACTTCATCTCTGCAATTTTCCAGTCTTCAGGCGTATCAATATCCTGCACACTGCTTTCGTCCTGTACGAAAGGCACCACATTTTCCATCCAAATTGCCTTTTGCTTTTTGAAGCTTGCAACATTCAGACAATAAAACTGCCCACAATCATGATAAAAAGGTTCCAAATCCTGTGAGCGCTTCGCCATATTTTCAGGCCATTTCGGTGTCAGACGCCCGTCGCGTATCACGACACAGCGCTGCGGCGGAAAAGAAAACTTCACCACAGGAATCACACTGTCTGCATGTTCTTCTTTCAAAAGCTGCATCGCTTTGCGAATCGCATCTGCTGTCACAAAAGGCGCTGTGGGATAAAGGCAGCACACCTCATCAAAAAATATTCCCATCTGCTCATACGAAAAAAGAACCTCTTCGAGAACCTCTGCTGTTGTTGCAAAATCATTCGAAGTCTTCTCACTCCTGAAAAAGGGAACCTTCGCCCCAGCCTGTTTCGCTATTCCAGCAATTTCTTCATTATCCGTCGAAACCATAACTTCATCAAATACTCCTGCCCCCAGCGCCGCCTCAATGCTGTATACAATAATTGGCTTCCCCAGAAATGGTTTCATATTCTTTTTGGGGATTCGCTTGCTTCCTCCCCTGGCTGTTATGATTGCTGCTCTTTTCATTGCTCTTTCAAACCATGCCTTTCTAAATTCAATACGTTTTCTTTTCAAATACAGATTTATGCACAAAAAGCCTGGATTACCAGAAACCAGGCTCAAAATCATCATTTTTTATAATAGGTCACAATCTTTTTGACTGCCATAATAACATCATCTACATCCTTGTCTGTCAAGGAATAATAAAGCGGCAGGCTCATCATCTCCTGATACAGCTTCTCCGCATTGGGACAAAGCCCAGGCCGATACCCAAGCTTCTGATAATATGGATGATAGTACACAGGAATATAATGTACATTGCAGCATATATTTTCTGCTCCCATCGCTTCAAAAAATCCTTTTCGGTCAATGGTAAGCAGTTCTGGGTTGATGCGCAGAATATATAAATGTCTGGTAGTATCAGACTCTGGAATCTCCCGTTGTACAAATAGCTCTGGCATCTGTATAAACGCATCATTATAACGTTTTACAATCTCTCTACGCCTTGCAGAAAACTGCTCCAACTTATCTAGCTGGCTTAATACAAGCGCACACTGAATATCTGTAATCCTATAATTAAATCCCAAGTCAATCTGCTCATGATACCACGGTCCATGACTTTCCTGTTCGAAAAACGCTTGGTTCTTCGTGATACCATGGGAGCGGTATAGCAAAAGCTTCTGATATAAATCTTCACGATTTGTCAACACAGCGCCGCCCTCACCGCCTGTCACAGTCTTGACCGGATGAAAACTAAAGGTTGTCATATCTGCAATGCTTCCAACAAATTTTCCTTTATATTTCGTTCCAATAGAATGTGCGCCGTCCTCTATCAACACAATTCCTTTTTCATGGCACAGCGCAAGAAGCTCGTCCAATTCCGCTGCCTGTCCTGTATAATCTACCGCTACAACCGCTTTGGTATGATCTGTTATTTTTTCTCGTACACTTTTGGGATCAATATTATACGTATCTGAATAAATATCTGCAAACACTGGTCTGGCTTCGCAGTACAAGGCACAGTTTGCAGAGGCCGCAAAGGTGATAGGGGTCGTTATGACCTCATCTCCCTTTTTTAGTCCTGCCGCCATTGCCGCTATATGGAGCGCTGCTGTTCCATTGCTGCATGCAACCGCATATTTCGCCCCAGTCAGCGCACAGAGCCGTTTCTCCAATTCATTCACCTTGGGACCGCACGTTAAACACTCACTTTGAAGCACCTGCGTCACAGCCTTGATATCAGCTTCATCAATATATTGATGTCCATAATTTAACTTTGTATCTCGAACCGGAGTGCCTCCGGCAATTGCTGGTTTTTCCATATTTATCCCCCGTGCTACGACTGTTCTTTATCATAAAAGCCCTGATTGTTTGAAACAAATGTTTTATGCTCTGTACAATCCAAATCTTTGATGTCAGAAGTACTTCAGTCATGCAAATCTGTCTTTAAACGCTCTCTAAGCTGCTCAACACTCAGCCACTCTGTATTGCTTCCAGATGAGTAATGAAATCCTTCCGCAACCTTCTTGCCGCTTGGTGTCGGTTTTTTTGTATTCTGCCAGAACATCTGCGGATAGATGATAAAATGCTTGTCATACTCATAAGTTGTCATCGAATCCTCTTCTGTCACCATCACCTCATGCAGCTTTTCTCCTGGACGAATGCCAACCTCTACAGTTTTCATACCAGGCGCCATCGCCTCTGCAAGGTCTGTGATCTTGAAAGATGGGATTTTGCTGATAAATGTTTCTCCGCCTTTTGCTTCCTCTAATGCCTTGATAACGAGCTCTACTCCCTGTGTAAGGCTGATCCAGAAGCGTGTCATTCGATAATCCGTTATTGTGAGTGCATCTGCTTTTTCTTCGATCAACTTCTGGAACAATGGAATAATAGAACCGCGGCTGCCCGCCACATTCCCATAACGGACAATCGAAAAACTCAGTTCCTTGTTGCCGCAGTAAGCATTTGCAGCAATAAACAGCTTATCTGATACGAGTTTGGTGCCGCCATAGAGATTCACAGGATTTACTGCCTTATCTGTAGACAACGCTACCACTTTTTTCACGCCCATATCCAGCGCTGCATCAATAACATTCTGCGCACCATTTACATTTGTTTTAATCGCTTCATTTGGGTTATACTCACATGCTGGTACCTGCTTCAATGCCGCTGCATGAATAACATAATCCACACCTTCAAACGCGCGCTTTAAACGCTCACAGTCACGCACATCCCCAATAAAAAACCGCATTTTGTCCTTATACTTTACAAATTCGTCCGCCATTACCCACTGTTTAAATTCATCTCTCGAATAAATAATTACCTTTTTGGGACTGTAATGTGTCAATACATATTCTGCAAAACACCTTCCAAAAGAACCTGTCCCCCCTGTAATCAAAATTGTTTTATCATCTAATATCATAAATTGCTCCTCCATGCTTAAGCTGTCTTTTCCTTCCAAAAAATTCCAAAACTTATTTTATCACAGTTTTGTTTATACGTCAAAAGATTCCATTTGCAAAAGTTTTCCTGAGAAATATCATAAGTAACAGTTCAGCCATTTATTCCGGATAGAAAAGGTTCGCTACAATATCGTCTACAATCTTGTCGTATACAATAATATTCCATCTGTTTCCTGGCTGATAGTGTTCCACACCATCTATCAAAATCTGGTAAACGCCGCCAAGCTTTGACAGTACAAGCTCACTCTTCCCTATTTTCATATGGCAGATGCCATTTTCCTTCCATTGTATGTTGCGCGCTACCTTGCAATCCTGATAAACCCACTGTTGTACCGTACTGCCAGTTCCTGTGCCCGCATCCGTTACAATCAGTATATAATTCTTATCCTCCTGAAGCATCAAAAGACATTCCTGAGCTGTCGCAGCTCCCATAAATTCCTGCCAGCCGCTTCTGTTTTTGCGCTCCACTGCCACATCCCATGAATTTGCTCTCTCCCCGCCTCTTTTATCGGGGATATCATACATGGTCTTCAAATAACTGCCAAAATGGGAACTTACTTTTTGGGCCCCAAAATCATTCAAATGCTGTCCATCCCTAAAATCTGCTGCCAGATCCAGCTCCAATTCTCCATTATGGTAGAGTTCATTGTAATCCAAAAACAAAAGTTCTCTTTCCTGGGCTAATGCTCTGACTGCCTCCGTCTCATAACGGTGCCAGTTCTCTTTGGGCGACTTAAACAACAGCAGTTCCACCTGCTTCTTGCGGCACAGCTCTGCCATTTCATCAAGATAGGCCAGATTTTCTTCTTCAATCCACGCCGTACCTTCCGAATCAAAATCACTTAAATCCACCGCCATTTCGGCAACAGACTGCGTTTCCAAATATCCCTTAGTATAGTTTGTCTTATCCTGATAAAAATATGTATAATCGGTCTTGCTTAGCTCTTTCCAGCGGTCATGATAGCGAAATACCGGAAAAATATAGGAGCAATACGCTGCATTTATCTCCCCCACCGACTGATAGATGCATTTTAGCTTGTCAGCCGAAAGCGGAATGTCGGTAAATCCCCAACGAAGCCCTGGTTCATACCCACTGCTGATGCTGTCACCCATTATCATATTGACTTCCAAGGCTACCACCTTGGGCTTTTGACGTTTCAACGCCTCTTTTAAATAGAGTACCGAAATATTCATCGGCTGCGAAGAACTTCCAAAATCATAAGCGGCGATCCCATATTCTTCATACAGCACAAGCGGATTAATCGTACAGAAACTATTGCTGCTGCCAATCACAATCAAATCAATCTCGTTTTTCTTTTCCTCATAGAACCCATTCACAATCGTTGTGGAATCTCCAATAAACTTTGCGCGGACAATTTTTCCTGTTAGAGAGAGCACAATGCTTATCCACACCACAAATGCTGTAACTGCCGCGATTCTTGACAACACTGTTTTTCTTGACATTTCTATTTCTATCCCTTTCTGCATCGCTAAAACTGAAAATAAATAAACTGCGTTGCATCATAGCCTTCTCCATAGACACCAAATACAATCACCATCACAAGCAGCACTGCTACAATCACATACTGTACTGCAAGGCACTGACCTTTGACAAGCGTATCAAAAAAAGCCTGTTTTTTGGCATAGTATGCATCGACAAACAAAAGAATCAAAATGCCAACCCATAAGATACTCATTTCCTTTTTTTCAAGCCCCAAAACATAGATAGATTCATTAAAAAGCGACCATATATCAAAGGTAGTAAAAATTCTGTAGAGATAATAAAGTGCATCTTTTACAGTGTCTGCTCTGAAAAACACCAATGAGAGCACAAACAGACTAAAAGTGCACAATCCCTGAAAAAACTGATATCCAAACGTTTTCACACGCACATGAAAAAAGGACGTAAACCATTTTTTGAATGGCCGCAGCAAATCCCCAATCACAATGTATATGCCCTGAATCGCACCCCAAATAACATAGTGCCAGCTCGCTCCATGCCATAAACCACTCACGATAAATGTCACCATATTGTTAAAATACTTCCTAGGCTTCGAACACCAGCTTCCGCCCAATGGTATATACAGATAATCCCTAAACCAAGAACTAAGCGACACATGCCAGCGCCTCCAAAACTCGCTGATGCTTCTCGAAAAAAAAGGCGCTTCAAAGTTTGCCATAAGCTCAATGCCAAGTATTTTGGCAGCTCCTGTGGCAATCACGGAATAGCTTGCAAAATCACAATAAATCTGTACCGCAAACAGCACAATCGCAAATGTCAGTGCCAGGCCATTGAACATATAATAGATTCCAAACACCTGATTCACCAACACCGCCGCCCTGTCTGCAATCACCATTTTCATAAAAAAGCCCCAAAGGATCAATAAAAGCCCTCTGGTTATTTTATCAAAGTTCCAAGATTTTTCCTGTGAAATTTTTTCAAGCTGTCCAATCAAATGACCGCTCCGTTCGATTGGTCCTGCGACAAGCTGCGGAAAAAACGATACAAACAATGCATATCTGATAAAATTTTTCTCCACCTCAACATCTTTTCTGTATACATCAATCAGGTATCCAAGTGCCTGAAAGGTATAGAATGAAATACCAACAGGAAGAAGTATGTCAAGACGCGAAGCCCCTATCTTTACGCCAAAAACAGAAAGAATCGCGGCTATTGTATCATGCAAAAAATAAAAATACTTAAAAAAGACCAGCAGCCCCAGATTTAGAACCAGACCTGCAATCAATACAGCTCTGCGTTTCTTGGTATCGTCCTGATCAATGCGCTGCATAAATACAGCACAAAAATATGTAATCCCTGTGGAGGCAAATATCAAAATGGCATATTTTGCATTCCACCCCATATAAAAATAGTAGCTTGCCAGCAAAAGCCATAACTGGCGCAGTTTTTTCGGCATGATATAAAACAACAGTACCACTGCCGGAAAAAATACCATAAATTGAAATGATGTAAACTGCATCCCATCCCCCACACTACTTTTTCTTGTATGCTCTGTAAAAGTATAACAATTTAAAATACAGCAAAAAACAAAGCGGCGACTTCATATGTATCGCAGCAAGCTTCTTTTGTTCTTTATCAAATGCATTCTGGTAATAACCATTTTTTTGAAAATCCGGAAACCGTTGTTGTATGCCATCCTTCATTTCCCGAAGAAATGCAAGTTTAGGTTCTTTTACGCCCAGCATATACGTAAAAAGCGTATTCATATAATATAACTTTGAAAAAGCAAACTCAAATTCCGGCTGATACAACTTATAAAATCCATATCTGCGGCTTTCTTCGATAAGCTTTTCACCCATAGATAATCTTGCCATGCATTTTTCCATACTGATTTCATGCACAGTGGAAGCCTCATGCTGAAAATAATAGTACAATGGTTCCTCCACCTTCTCAAAGTGTTCAAAATGAAGCATCCATATTGGAGCGGCACAGTTATCCTCATAAAACGTTTTTTCAGGAAATCTCAGATGATTTTTGTCAATCACAGACTTCTGATATACTTTGATAACCATACTTCCTGGATTCATCACAAGTTTGCGGTATTTTTCACAATCTAATATACCCGTTTGATCCATTGTATTATTGGGCATCAGTTTCCCGACCCGCATGCTTTGCTGTGTTGTCATGCAGTAATCACACCCCACCACATCTGCACCTGTTCGCTCCGCTTTTTTTATCAGCTTTTCGTACATATCCAGCGCTACCCAATCATCAGAATCCACAAAGCCAATCCAAGTGCTGTTTGCAAGTTCAATCCCCTTATTGCGCGCACCACCCTGCTTTTTGTTCTCAAAAGACTGTACCGCCTTAAATTTCCATGGGTATTTTGACTCATATTCCTTCAATATCTGAAACGATTCATCTGTTGATGCATCATCAACCGCAATAATCTCATAATCTGCAATTGTCTGATTCACAAGCGAATCCAGGCAAAACCGCAGTTTATTGTCTGCTGCCATATTATATACCGGTACTACAATGCTAAGCTTTCTACTCATACGAATCCTCCATGCCAGAGCAGTTTATGCGATGACATACGCCGGAAAACTCAAATGTTTTCCGGAGCTAATGCGAACGCTGTTCTTTCACACTGCCGCCCTCTACACGAAATACCATATCGCACTTTTCTATTGTCTGCAGTCTGTGCGCTATGATAATCAGTGTTTTCCTGCCATGCAGCCTGTTGATAGACTCCATAATCGCTGCCTCTGTTTCATTGTCAAGCGCCGAAGTTGCCTCATCAAGAATCAATACTTCTGGATCATTATAAAGCGCCCTTGCAATGCCGATTCGTTGGCGCTGTCCGCCAGAAAGCCGGATTCCCCGCTCTCCTATACCAGTATTAATTCCTTCAGGCAATGTTTTAACAAATTCATCAAGCTGTGCTTCTTTAAGTGCATACCAAAGTTTTTTGTCATCAATTTCTTCCTCCGGAACGCCAAATGCCACATTTTTGCGAATGTCTGCATCAAGAAGAAAAATCATCTGCGGAATATATCCTACATTGGCAAGCCATTCTCTATAGTGTTTTTGAATGTCCACATCATCAGCCAAAACTTTGCCGTCCTGCAATTTCAATAGCCCCAGCAAAATATCAATAATTGTTGTTTTTCCCGCCCCGCTTGTTCCTACAATCCCAATTGACTTTCCAATCGGAAACGACACGGTTGCATGATCAAAAATCAACTGATCGGAGTTTGGATAATGATATGTGATGCCAGAAAGCTTTACCTCCCTTGTAACCGGCAGTTTTTCTTTGGCAACAACTGCATAAGAAAGATCTGTATGTTCTTCATCTGTTTCCTCGACAAGATTATCACTGACATTAAAGAAAAAGGGTTCATTGAATGCCATGCTTGTCATCTGATTATTAATCCGGCTTGCCGCAGGCAATAGCCGCATCGCTGCAATACCAAATGCTGCAAACAAAGAAACCATACCAGACACATCAACGCCCATCAGCACCAGCACCATAATATACCCCAAAAGTCCTGCAATACAAACGGTCTCAATCAGCAGCTTTGGCGTATTGTTAAAAAGGCTAAAACGCTCCATTGCTTTGACATAGCCCTCTCCTACTTTGCAGTACTCTCCGATAAAATACTGTTCACGTCCAGCAACCTTGATCTCTTTGATTCCCTGTACAGTTTGGGATATCCATGCAAACATTGATGCGCCGTAGTCCTGATTATCTTTTCCGGTGCGGTTCATAATCGGTTTTATAATGTTCTTAATTACGATCAGCGTCACAAGTAAAAGCACTGCAATCACCACTGTCATAACAGGATCTTCAATTGCAAGTGCAATCACCAGAAACAATGCAACAATCGTCTCAGACGCAATCTGCAGTACAGACATAATCAATGCGTACATATTGCTGACATCTGCAGTGATACTCCTTTGTATAACAGAGGTTTCCGCATTCAGATAATATTCATAATCCCGACTGACAAAATTTTTCATCAGATTAGATGCTGTTTTGAACTGATTGGTATATACAAATCGATACAAATTTCTCTGTAAAAAAAACTGAAAGCTGTTTTTGGCAATATACAAACCAATCAAAAACAAAATAGCAAGCACAGAAAACTGTACCGTATTTTCCAAATGCAGTATTTCACTTATCTTTTGATAGGTGTCTCCCTGTTCCAGCGTGACTGGATCAACAATCAACTGCACTACTGCCATTACCATCATCATAGCGCCTGTCTCAAGTCCCGCCGATATTATCATCATCACCAAGAGCCTTGCCATAGCACCCTTTTGCTTTTTGTCCATCAAAATATTGATTTTTTTTAAGATTTTCAGCAATGATATTCCATCCTTTCTTTTTTGCATATATTGCTAAAAATAATATTCCCATCTATCCTAGCGCTCCATCCAGCCAGAAATTAGACTGTATGGAGCACTAGAATAATCTTTTACAATCTTAAACTATAGTATATGCTAATTTTTCAAGAAACACAAGCGTAACTTGGACAAGAGTTCCGCTATGCATCATACTGCTGGGATGAAAGCAGCGCTGCCAGTGTGGATTATAGGACTTTTGTACACTATCTGTACTGTATAATAACTGAATTGATTTTTTAATTGAGAAATGTTTGTATTGGTGTTATTATAGGATTGTATAACTGAACAGAAAGCAGGATGCGATTTTCAAGAACTCTAGTTCTTTTAGATGCCCTCTAGTCTTACGAAAGAGGGTGATGCCCATGAGCGTGATGGAAGTTTTGACATTATTGCTTGTTATTTTTGCGGCTCTGTCTTACATAGACAATCATAAAAAGAAATAAGCATCCCTACCGCCTAAAGTGAGGATGCTTATTTCTATAAGTCAATTCTACTGAGGGCAAATCGGAACTTCGTGTCCGATCAACCTTTCTGATTAGATTATACACTAGAGCCGCTTTATGTTGCCACTGCTTAAAATATTTGTGTTGAAACGTTTTATGTCATCTCGATAAACGGGTACTTATTTATGTCGTGGATATTCGGGCATCAAATCAATCAATTTAATTGTCCGTCCTTCTTTATCCAATAGAATTTCAATATTTTCCACATCTCCGCCTAAATGCATCATAAATTCTCTGCAAATACCACAAGATGGAATTATATTTCCATCTTTATATACTGAAACCACTTTTTTAATCTCGCTTTCGCCATATGTAAGCATTGTTGATAAAGCATTTCTTTCAGCACACATTCCTATAGAGCCATCTGTGTCAATGCATATACCCTTGTAAATATTACCTTTTTTTGTGAGTACGGCAGATGCCACACTTCCTACCCACATTTTATTTGAAACATCATGGGGGTTCAAAACACTCATTGCTTCTTCATATAATCTTTCCCATTCTTTATCCATCGTTTTACCCTCCTCAATAAATCCCGAGTATCAAGTTCCTTGCAAACCGCAATTTTGCACTACATAAATATCCTCCTATTCAAAAACATATTCATAGCAACAATCCTCTTTTGTAGTACCTTCTATTATGCATGTTTTTCCACTGTTGCAAAATCCATGAGCTTCATAAAACTTTCTAGCTTTCACGTTATCTTTTATAACCCATAATACTATTTTATGCACTCCTTTTTTCCCTACTTGCTCAATCAGATATTCTATCAAAAGTGTCCCTATTCCCTGTCCCACAAAAAAGGGTTCAACATAAAAATCCGTAATCTCAATTGTTTTATTACCCATAGGCTTTCCATTGATTATCCCTTTGACAATTCCATCATCATATAACAGCATCCCATCTAATCTATCTGGATTATTTTTATAATCTTCATACAAATGAACAACCTGCAACTCATTAAATGACACATAATCATTTTCAAATATAGATCTATATGCAACCCTTTTTCCAAATACAATAATCTCGGCTATCCTTGGAATATCTAGTTTATTAGCTTGTCTAATCATGTATGCGTACCCCCTCACTTCTACAAGTACCAATTGTCACTGGATTTATTATACGTTTACCCACCACTTTAGACAATATATCTGTGTGCAAAAAAATCCGTTTTTCTGTTTCAATGGGTTCTGTATTCGCAATTTCCTATAAAGTAAAAAACACGGGCTTCCAAAAAACCCGTATTTTCAAGGAAAAATCGGCGCGACAGGATTCGAACCTGCGGCCTCAGCGTCCCGAACGCTGCGCTCTACCAAACTGAGCCACGCGCCGTAATATGAAATTTTCCTAGTTACCCTAATGCCCTACTCTGCCAAACTGAGCACACATCAAAAAATTTTTAACAATTACGTATTTATTATAATAGATTTTATAAAAAAATCAAGTATTTTTATTGAACAGTTCAATGATACAGAAATAATTATGCAATATGTTCATATAAATTTGGATATTAGATGTATATTATATAAATTTTGCTGTAAAAAATATGGATATACAAAATTAGCGCATGTGAGGTATAAGCCCATTGTACAGAACCCAGATTGAGCGCCAGCGCGCTCAATCTGGATTTAATATAGCGCAATTTCCTATATCGTAAAAAAATTAAGCAACAATGCTGTCATCGAAATGTTATTGGCTGATTGTATCACATTCGACATCAGTATAAGTGATCTTATCAAACTGTACAAATTCTTTGTATTTATCATAATCCTCAAAAAAATCATGATCCTCTGCATCGAAAACGGACCAGTCTACCAAATCAGGTCCTGGAATTGAAAATTTTGCCCTGGCACATCCCTGTACTCTCCAGATAAATTCGGAATCCAGAAACGTCTGCATAATAAATTCCATTTCGTATTCAATATGAATCTTATTTCCTGATACGGAATAATTGTCCACAAAACAATTATCGCTGTCCAAAATCTCACATCTCATAGTTTTGGCAATCAGTTCCTGCTTATCTCCAGAGCCAGAATACCATGTTCGTTATGTAAAAGTGTATTTCTTTTCTGCAATCAGCAGATACTGTAGCAGCGGGTGGAGCTGTTCTCCTTCGATCAGACTAACTTCCAGCAGACAATCAGAGCTGTTCTCGACTCGTTTGAGATAAAACGTGTACACTTTCTGGTCAAATTCTTCGAACCATAGCTGAACAGGCATTGTGTCAAACATTTCATCGGAGTCCACCGCAGTACCTGAATAAAAGGGATAATTATACTTATATGCATTGTCTGAATCAACGAAACATGGAAAACGTACCATTGTTTCGTGCAGATACGAATCATACTCCTTGTAGTAATCAGCGAGCAAACAGAGCGTTGTACCTTGGCTGCTTGGATACCAGATTGTTTTACGGACGCATTCTGCATTGCCGTCATTGTCAAAGTCCACGATATGACAAAACTGTTCGTCGAAGCTGTCGAGAGAGAATGCATCAAGCGGAAAGGTGAGATCTGATTCGTGGTAAGGTATTTCTGCATTGCCGTCAATCAGTTCAAAATCATCGTCGGAAACTGTTTTTTCCTCCACCTCTCTTTTTCTTGCCTCGATATAATCCATCAGTGTTTGCTCTAGGCGGGCATCCATTTCTTTATTGCGATAAGTTTCAATCCAGCGCATTCGGTTCTCCTTGTTTTCCAAGTTAAGACGATACAACTGTATTGTGCTGTCTGTATCTGCGGTCAGAATGTATAATCCATCTGTTTCACCGGTATTAAAATCGTATTGACGGGCGACAAAATAGAATGCACCGTCATAGTCCAGCAGTTTTGCATATCCGCGCAGCATCGGAAAGCTGTGCAATAGCTCTGCTGTCTGGTCCTCCTGCACCCGCCAGATATCTATCTGCGCAAATCCTGCGGTGCCGCCGGAATCATAGAACAGCGCCAGCTCTTCACTGCCATTTTGATCAAAGTCCACCAGATATGCAGACAAAATATTTTCTTCCCAGCCGTAATAATATGAGAACTCATCTCCAAGATATGACCGTACCTGTTCTGGCGTCACCTGATGCGTCTGGTCCTCATAGGCAGAAAGCGCTTCCATATTCCATGCATTGTTATAACGCTGTGTGCCAGCCAACACGTCCTTAAGAAGGTTCAGAAGCCCCTCTGGCAGTATGGTTGTCCTGAGTGCAAAATCAATTGAACGTTCTTCCTGAAAGGCGATCAGCTGCTCGCGGCGCAGTGCCTGAAATACTTCGCCTTCCCCTGTTGACAGGTTTAAAATGCGACTATGAAAAATATCCTGCCTGTTTGCCTGCTCTATCGTGTCCGCCAGCTTAGTCGTCATGGTCAAGTTCCGCGTTTCCAGGTGGGAGTAGGCGGCTTCTCCGTCATTTGTGGCCACAAGATCGCTGTGTATCACAAATTCTTCGCTGTCGTTCTTCCGCAGAAGGCGAAATGTTACAATATCTTCTCCGATTTGTTCAAACCACAATTGCTGCAGTGTGCTCTCCTGTGGGTCTGTATTTTGAAAAACATGCACAAGATCATATTCTGTCACGATCTGTTCCGACGCATCGTCTGTCTGATAACCTGTTGCAGTAATCCGTTTGTCAGTGTCAATTGCGCGGTAAATAATTTCTTTTTTTCCATCGTTGTTATAATCTATCTTTCCGTATCCGCAATCATAAGCACTGATATTACCCAGAGGATTTACCAGATCCCAGTCTTCTGCATTCCATTCCAGCGCTTCGCACCCCTCAAAAAGTTCCGTTGTCTCTTTATGTGCAATTCTCATTAGTGTAAACTGTTTTTCATCTAAGTAATTCGCTAATTCTGTATAATGGGGGTATTTTGCATTGTATTCTGTTACCACAGTCTGAATGCCAGTGTATATCAAAACTGGTTCTTCAACAGCGGTTTCCCCGCCGTTTTCTTCTACTGCCTCTGTCGTTTCAGCCGAAGATTCCAAGGAATCCTCTTGCCAGAGTTGCGCTGCCGAGTCGGAAAAGCGTTCTGGCTGTGTATCTTGCTGTGGAACAGATGACTGACAAGCTGTCAGTGAGAGGAGCCATGCCAGCCCTGTAATAAATTTTACTTTTCTGCTCATCGATCGATACATGATCCGCAACCTCCTTCATACTCTATCAAACCACTTCCCTACAATCGCCTTGTTTCTGATGGCAATGCCTTCTGTATTGAACTATTGTTTTGTTTGCATAGATGTTTCCCCTCCACTATCTTCCCTCTATACATTCCTAACCTAAACAATCTCGAACTTCAGTTTTGTTATTTTGCGCAGAATCTCACTGTTGCATATTTAACAACTTTGCGATGCAGATGCTCAAATCCTCATAAAATACTGCCATTTTCAGCTATTCATTCAAAAAACGTTTTTATGGTATCATTATACATTTACAAATTTTAACCGTCAACACAATTGTAATTTATATACAGGCAAAGGGAGATTAAGGTAATTTTAATGGAATTGTGTGTTTTTGTGGCAAAATAGTCAGAGCTGTTGTTACAATTCACACTTACGCCAGATTTCTCATATACTTACAACGATTTCGGTGTGAATTGCAACAATTGATGCACACAAAATGCTAAAAAGCACGCATTTTGGCGCTTGCTCCGACGCCATGCAGCAAGTGCATGGCGCGGGTGTGAAAAGTAACGAGCTGTTACATAAAACATAAAAAATGATCAGATTTTTCTTGACAGCCTCAATATACGTCCGTATAATAAATTATACAATCGTATAAAAAGGAGGGTTCCTACATGGGAAATGCGTTAAAAAAATTAGGGGAGGCAGAACTGGAAATCATGCAGGTGATTTGGAACAGTGAAAATCCTGTAACTTCAAATTTTATTTTAAAAGAATTACAGGAGCGGAGGAGCTGGCAACTTTCCACGTTAATGACATCATTAACAAGGCTGGCTGATAAGGGATTTATCAGTTGTGACCGTTCAACAGGAAGAAATCTGTATACTTCGATTATTTCAGAAAATCAATACAAAACTGGAGCAAGTAAACATTTTCTCGAAAAGCTGTATAATAATTCGATACAGAATATGATAGCTGCACTATATAGTAATAAAGAGATCAAAAGCTCTGATATTCAAGAGCTCAGAGATTTTTTGGATAAATTGGAGGATGAATGATGGGAAATATATTTCTATTCTTTTTGGGGATTTCAGTATCGATTGGATTGGTTGTGATTGGATTGATTTTTCTAACACCATTTTTAAACAAAAGGTATGCCGCAAAATGGAAATACCTGATTTGGATTTTTCTTGCGTTACGGCTACTTATCCCTTTTAGCGGAGCAAATGGGCGGTATGTTATGGATAAAATATCACAACGCAACGTTAAAACGAGTTCTGAATCGGAAGAAAACGATGCAGACAATCCAACTGACACAGCAACGCCATATCGAAGGATTGTTGTTGAGATACCAGCGCAGATGACTACTCCAATCAAAGCCTCGTCTGAAAAAAATACAGCAGATATCACCATGCTTGATATCGTGGCTCTTGTATGGATCACTGGCAGCCTGATTTTTATATCAATACATCTAATCAGTTATTCCCATTATAAACGGCAGGTAATAAAAAAGGGGAAAATCATAAAAGAAGCATCTATTTTAAACCAGATAGTCCAGCTCAAACATGAATTACACATCAGCCGTACTATATGCGTGATGGAATATGATGAAGCCCAAAGCCCTATGATAATAGGCTTTATCAAACCTATTTTAGTTTTACCAGATGAACAGTATCATCCTAAAGATTTGTTTTTTATTTTAAAACATGAATTGGTTCATTTAAAACGGGGCGATGTGTATCTTAAACTGCTTTTCGTAACAGCAAATGCTGTCCACTGGTTCAATCCAATCATCTGGATAATGCAGAAGGAAGCTGTCATTGATATGGAACTGTCCTGTGATGAAAGAGTTACACAGGGCACAAGTTATGCGCTTCGGAAAGCATATACAGAAACATTGTTGTCCATGCTTCATAAGCAATGCGTCAGGAAAACTGTTTTATCAACGCAATTTTATGGCGGAAAAAAGATTATGAAAAAACGGTTTAAAAACATATTGATAAAAAGCAGAAAGAAAAATGGGATTTCTATCTTGATCTGTGCAGTTACTCTATCAATCACTTTGGGAATGCTGGTAGGCTGTTCTGTTTCAAAAGAGAATACAGAAAACGAAAACTTCGAAAAAGAGAACTTTGAAAAAGAGAATTTCGAAATCGAAAATTTGGGAAACGAAAACGCAGCAAATGAAGATATGAGAAATACATCCGAGCAGTCTAGGCTGGAAGCTGCTCCGATGCCTGTTGCCAATTCCTCTGCTAATAATCATACATTGGAAAATACAATGACATTTACCTTTTCGAAAGAAGGAGAGCAAGAACAAAAACAGGCTACGCTCGCAATTGGTGATGGCTATTCTTTTTATCTGCCTGATGATGAACAGTGGTATCTATCTGGTCCTGACCTTTGGAAAACGAATATCAATGAACAGGTCACACTTTGGGTAACACATTTTGAAGGAGAATCAGAGGACTCTGTGAATCAGAAACTTAAAAGTGATGGTTATACAGAAGAGGACTCCTATAAGTGGTGGAAACAGGAGGGAGATTTATTATATCATGTTGAACAGAAAGTATTTGAAAATGACGTATGGGCAATATTCTATTTTTATCCCGTAGATTTTGAAGAGGGATGGGGGCGAGAATTTCCTGTGATTTTGAATACATTCGCGTTATCAAATGGAGCTGATATGGTGAATCATACCACAGAAACAGGCGAATATCTAGAAGCTGAAGATTGCCAGAAAATCAGAACTGATTTAGAAGCATTCGCGAAATCATATTTTGATGGAGATGTTGGCGCTGTTCAAAAGTTTCTGGCAAGTACATATGAAGGGCAAGCTGAAATATATGAAGGTACAGGAACGATCAGTGATTTAACAGTAAAGGGATTGTCAGATACTGACAAGAAAAAGGTTGAAAATGGAAAATGTAACGTTTCCATAGAATTTAGGGACAGTACCTATGAAGATATGTTTCTGTATCTGACATTGATACTTGTCAAAGAGCAAGGGGAATGGAAAATACAATTTTATGGCATGGAAGGATGAAGGAATCTATAACAGCCCTTTTCGTAGCAATATAAAAAAGTTGTGACTTTAGAAATAAACAGCTCCTTTTTGGTAAGAATTACCCTATGACAATTCTTATCAAAAAGGAGTTTATTATACTTGTTGCAAAATGCTCCCACTGTCAGGAACCCTATTTTCATTTATCCGCAAGCGATAAACCTGCTTTTTTGTTGTATGCGTGTTTTTCGGGGTCCTCATAAGCATCCCAAAAAGACGCGCCAAGATTTAGCTTTTCCTCCACAAAATCCATATTATTAAGGGCTGTCGTCACAATAGAAACCGCCTTTTTGATACGAAGTCCTTCAAAGAAGTTGAGCACTTCCACCGGAAAACGCCCTCTTAACACAACAGCATTGGGGCAAAGCTCTGCATAATCAATCATATCCCTAGGATGCGGCTTTATCAATATCCGATACCCCTTACAATATTTTTCAAGAACATCAATACACACTCTTTTTCTGGCTTCCACATCGACGGGATGCGGTTCTGTCAGAAAGCAGGCAAACTCCTCCCCCTCATAGGAAGGCTTCAACTGCTCCATCAATTTGTCTGCATCCTCAATAAATGCCTGAATCACCTTTTTTTTCTGTTCTGGTGTCAATGCCTTTTCCAACGGTTTCCGCGGTTCCTCAACAAAGCGTGGACAATCCGTGGGAACCACACTTCTATCATTGATTTCCATATCAATGCAGTATTTTCCCCAGCCATTCATTATAAAAATCAAATTGTGCCTGGAAAACCACGTTTTTAGTTTAAAATGCCCATGATTGGCAACATATGCATCATCCAAATTTTTCAGACAGTCCAAGCCATCTTCCACCGCATGATAAGGAATGTGCTTATAATTGAGATAATATCCTATCGGATCGCTATCGCAAAATACATAAATATCCTTATATGCCTCAAACGCAACCACTTTCATATAGGGAATCTCACATCGGGCAAGCTTTTTGGTAAAAATCATACGATTTATCATGTGCTTCAAAATATTGCTGTAATTGCGCCTGTACTTTGCAAGCTCCGGAAAAAAATCCTCCCGCTTCTCATCTAATGCAATGACTTTGTGGAAAATTCCTGTCTTTGCAAGCCGCTCTCCTAAGTTTTCAAAGTTCGTTGAGATGGAACTTAGGGCAATATCCGCCTTTTTATATCTACCCGGTGTTTCCTCCCGCTGCTGCTTCATCTCTTTTAAAATCGCCACATAAACATGATAAAATGTGTGACACACATAAATCCTGCTCTTCGTCTTTCTTTTTGTGTTCCCCATCTGAACGTTTATTTCCTCCGTAATTATAGTATGTACGCTCGCGATATCAGGTACAAAGAGACTCCGAGCATACATTTATTTGTTTCTTGTATACCAATACCCCTTCCTCGGCGCAATCACTGGCGCCGGACTCAGTGGCCCTGTCTTTTGCGGCTGTACTTTTCCATGAAGCAGTCCTTCACAGAATTGATACAGTCTGTCAGCCGCCTCTCTGGGATTCCATTCTCTAACAATTGTTTCATATGCGTGCGTACCAAGCCGTTTTTGCAGTGTCTTATCCGTACACAGCAAAGAAACCAATCTTTCAAATTCCTGATAACGCCCTGTTTTGTATACAAGTCCATTGTAGTTGTGTTTTAACAAAAAAGGCACTGCTCCAATTCCGCTTCCCGCCACTACTGCACATGCACTATTCATGGATTCATTTAAAACGGCACCCCAGCCCTCAAGATAATTGCTGGTAAATAAAAAAACATCTGCGCATTCCATATATCTGCGCACCTCCTGCGGCGGCAAAAAGCCATGAAACGTCACTTTATCTTCCAACTGATATTCTTTTACCAGCGCTTTTAAACGCCCTTCCAACACTCCTCCGCCTATCATATCAAGATGAAACGAAATCCCTTTTGATTTGAGATATTTGGCTACCTTTATTGCATACTCTGGGTGTTTTAATTTTAGAAAACGCCCCGCCCACAAAAGCCTGACCTGACAGTTTCCTTGGTCATCAAAATGCTGTTTCCGCAAAAATAATTCGTCCAAATCATACTCATTCACTGCCGGAAAATATCCCCAAATATATTTTTTGTCTGGATACGCATGCACAATTGCAAAATCAGAAGCCACATAAGCCCCATGGCACAACAGATATACCGGACCGTCAGCATATTGGGTATGGTCTTCGTATTTTTTCTTTCTTCCATGTGGTGAAATTGATTTCCACTGTCCTTCGCGATACAGCCTTTCACTTGCACGTATCACAATTTTTCCCGCCTGAAGCCTTGGCTTTATGTAGCTTTCATCCTCCACTCCGCCAAATACCACCACATCGCTATCCATCATAAGCTGTGCACAGTAGCTGCTGTCCTCATAATATCGTTTCAAATACGGAATTGCTTTGATTTCACTTCCCCAGCCCATCTTTACCCGGTCTTCTTCCATCTGAGAAGTTTGTATAAAGGCAAAATCCGCACCCAGTTTTTCATACAGCGCATTTGCCATTGGAATCTGATGATGATTGATATAATTAGATACTATTGTTAATTTCACGGTACATCTCCAAAAGTGTTCTGTAATTCGTTTCCGGATCATGGGTTCGAAGCGCATGGCGTCTGGCATTGGAAGACAAATACATTGCCAACTTATCATCTTCAAAAATACGAAGAATTGCATCCTTTAGCTGTGTTGGTTTATCCTTAGTATAAAGAAAACCATCGATCCCGTCGTATACAAGATTATGGACACCGCCCACATTAGCCGAAACCACTGGAACCCCCAAAAGCATCGCTTCCCCAACGGAATTTGGTGAATTTTCAATTGCTGACGGGCATAAAAATACATGTGTTTTCAAAAATCTGGCACACATTCTGTCTGACTGGAGGCGCCCTACAAACTTGACATGCTTCTCAAGCTTATGGCGTTTGATTTGTTTTAACAAAAACTTTCCATAGCCTGAAAGTTTTATTTTATCCTTAATACTGTTATGTGCAGTAATTACATCCCCTGCCACATAGACAACCGTCTCTTCATATTCTTCCAAAATTTCAGGCAATACATTCAACAAATAGTGAAGTCCTTTAATTGGATAATTTCCTTGGCTTAAAAAAATTGAATGCCGCTCAATTCTGTCAATATTCCATGAATCATGGTAAAAATCCTCCCGCAATGTCTCATTCATGAAATGATATTTTGCCTGAGGAGCAAATTTTTTTGTCATTTCCCGGTCAAAATCCGTCCTGCCCGTCACATGACCTACTATTGAAAGCGCCTGTTTTTCATATTCGCCGCGCTTTGCAAATTTTGCCTGCTGATCCTTTAACCCATCCTTTTTCACAATATCTCGAAAAGTTCTTTTCTTTTGCACAGAATACGGCAGATCTGCCATATACACTTCAGCAATCGCACTGCATAGCCCCTGAATCCCAATCAATGTCCGCCCTGGGTGTCCAAATGCTTTGACACAGGCAAGCGTATGTGGATATTCTGTCCCAAAAATATGAATGATTTCCGGGCTAAAATCTGCGATAATAGCAGCAAGGCTTTCTTCCATAGCCGCATCGTAATGCTCTGGATGATCCGTATCTTCCCGAAAGATATAATAATCAATCCCCTGCGCCTTATTCTTTACAAACAAAGAAGTATCGCCTTTTACAATTCCCCAGTCCTGTGATGCTGGAAAGCAGATTGCAAGTGTGACATGATTTCTATCCTGATTTGCTATCAGTTTTCCCGCAAGACCAGAAAGCCAGCCCTCCTTCACAACAATTTTATGCCCCAGACTCTTTGCTATAAATGGCAGCATAATATTACATAACCATAATACCCTCACTTTTACCACAATCCTTTCACATTGTCTGCTTTTTGGTGCTTATTCTTGCACGTTTCGCCTATAAATTCCCCTTTTTAACCAATTATAGATTCCTGACAACTGCTTGTTTTGCGCTATGGCACTCCGAAGCGGCGCCATCGTCAGAAGCATCAGAAAACGATAATAATTTGCTCTTTTCTTTCCCATATAATGTACAACAATCTCACGGTGCTGACATGCAGAGCGTTTTTTGTTCTCCTTTGTCTCGGAATATCCTCCGCCCTCATAAGATGCGATTATCACTGGCACATATTGTATATTTGCATTCATTTCATAATAACACCACAAGAAATGCTCATAATCTGCTCTTACGTTATATTTGGGATAATATCCTCTTTCCTCAAACAGCTTTTTGTGATAAAAGCAAGTCTGATGACAGGGAATATTTCGATAACATGTGAAATCATTCATTTCAGGGGAAGCATAAATTACTGTATTCAGCGTTTTATGGTGCATATTCCCGTAGAGAATATCCACATGCTCTTTTTTTGCATTCCGCTTTTCAATTTCGTCCGTTATTTTATTAAGCACTTGATTATCATAAAACGTATCACCCGCATTCAAAAACAGATAGTAGCCCTCTTTTGCAAGTTTTACAGCCTGATTCATAGCATCATAAATTCCTGTATCCTTTTTTGTATAGATGCAAATCCTCTCGTCGCAAAAGTCCTTCTCAATCTTTTGTATGGACCCATCTGTTGAACCACCGTCTTTTATCACAATTTCAAAAAAAGGATACTTCTGATTCCTGATACTTTGAATTGTATCATATAGCCGCTCCCCCGCATTCAAGCAGACCACAATAATACTATACCGAATTTTTTCATTCATGCGCTGTTAACCTCTTCTATTTATAATGATACCGCTGTGTTTCAAAAAGCCAGCTTCGATACGGAAGAAGCCCCACGCCATCCTGATGCGCTTCCAGCAAAAATACCCCAAAATAAACAATACACACTGCATAAATAATCCTGCCAACTCTTTTTTGCACAATTTTATCATCAATATTCTGCAAAATCAGCGGAATCATAAAAAGCTGTGAAACACTAAAATAATACACAATACGCGTCACTACTGGCAGAAAAGAAAAAAATGTGCCTGCTGCAAAAGCCAGCAGATTTAAGTGACCGTAAAACTGGATTTTCTGATAACATGGGTTATTTTTTAATTTATCTTTCGTGTACCATACAAACCATCCATACAGTGCAAGTACTGCAAGAATCCGCAAAACATGAACCCGGCTGCTGCCGCCCTCCAGATAGATTGTATTCTTATAGGAAGGATATAATAACAACGCAAGCTGCAATATTAGCTTTTGTGCAGCATAACAAACCAAGCTAACCATCAAACCTGCCGCCACATGCCATCGTTTCCACTGACACGAGGCAAGCCAATATACAGGAATGACCAGCAGAACCGATTTATGAAACAAGGCAGCCGCCAGTATCCAAAAGACAAACTTCATAAAATCCTTCTCCAGTACATAACGCATCGAGAAGAGCGCTACCGAAAGCGCCAGATAATACCGAACTGTATTGAATGTTTGAAAATACAGTCCCAATGTCATAAACAGAAAAAAAGACTGTGAAAAACTTTCACTTTGTACTATAAATGCCTTTAGGAAAAAAATCAATGTAACCAATGCAAATACTGCAAATACCAATTCATAATATTCTCCGCCCGAAATCCAGTACAGTACTTTTACAAGCATATTAAATCCAAACTCTGTCACTACATATCCGCCGACATAAGCTTCGTGTGCAGTCTGAGTATACTGCCTGTAATCGTTTCCAATATCAAAACGCAGAACCGACACCGCAAAAAGAATCAAAAAAATTCCTGTATAATACAATCTATTCTCAAAATGTCTCTTTGTTCTTTGCCCATTTACCCATTTAGGCTCAGATGGCTGATAGGGTTGTACTTTATATGCCATCAGGCAGGTTATCCATGCTATCAGCATATAAAAGAAAATAGAACCTACTCTGTCAAATGTCACAAAAGCCTCCTTCATCTGTGAATATTCACTTGCAATCCCTCTTGCACTTTTCCGCCATTTGCACACATCTATCAAAAGTCTTCTCGCAATATTTGCCACAGATCGAGACATCACGTGTACACGTGCTTCAAAGCATTTTCACTGATTGTATCCCTTTTCTCATCAGCGCCAAGGCATTTTTCTTTGGTATTTCTGTGCACATCACACGCCCATGCGCCGCTATAAACCGCACCGCCATCAGCCATGCAACCCGCCCATACAGAAAATGATAAAGCACTCCTCTGTCTATAAAAAATTTATCTGTATACCCTTGAAACCAGGTAGACTCTCGTTCTCTTTCCATGCCAATCTCTATCGGAATCGCATAAACTTTGAGTCCATAGCGCAGACAATCTTTCAAAAACAAACTGTCCTCACCGTTGCTGTACTTTGCTCCGCCTCCAAATAAAAGCGAAAATGTAACATGTGCAGCATGAAGCTTTTCTCTTCTTACTGCAAAGGAATACGTAGGATATCTGCCAGCATTCCATATATGGACCCGATGAAATTTTTCTGTGTGATATGTGGCTCTTGATGCGCCAACACGCATATTAAACAGCAAAAAATCAGCGTTCGGATGCGCTGCAAATGCATCTAAAATTCGCTTCTCATAACCTTTGTCGTACACAATATCCTCATCTGCAAACAAAAGAATATCTCCATCTGCCCTCAATAGTGCATTGTTTCTGCTGAGTCCAACCCCTTTTTCATTCAGTTCATAACACTGTATTAATCTTCCATTGTGTGTATATTCCTGATAACCAAAGTGATTGGTCTGATTAATGATAATTGCGTCACTTTCTATATGCATGCGCGATGCCAGCGTAGAACTATCCTCATTGACAGCCGATACCAGAACCTGTAACTTCATGATTCATTCACTTCCTTTTTATTCCATGTGTAACAAGCGTAGTAAATCCTTTGCCAGATGTTGTCCGCTTCTACAAGAACTGCACCGCGCACAGAAGCTCCATGCAGTTTCACATATTCCATTTCATCTGTTATTTTTTCTCTGTACGTCTTCCCAAATGGAATCACTGCCAGAAATGTTGCCCCTGACAACTCCTGTCCTCTATCATATTTCTTGAAAAAAGAGGTTTTTATTTTTGTTTGAGATGTGATATTCTTCAAAAAAGCTTCTACATACACGCCCTCAGATGCATCCAACAGATATATTTTGGTGCCATTTTGATTCAACAGTTTCAAATTTTGCTCCAGCATTTTGTATTGTTTCTGCAGAAATGAATCCCGATTTGCGTTTTCTTTAAAAGTCATCCCATAAACAGGAATCCCAAATGTTTTAACAATCTCCTGTTTAGTATAAAAGGCGGAACCAGCACAAATCCGAAAAGCAATCTCAAAAATTCCAATACATAGTAATATCGCTGCTCCCAAAACAGCCGCCCGCCATGCAAAATACTGCCGTTTCTCCTGTACAATCTCCAAGTCTTCAATCTTCTCAATCGATTCAAATTCTTTCTTCTTGGCACCAAACTCTTCTAACGCTGTCTGAAGTGCATTTTTGATTGCTTCCGCCTCTTCGAATGTTTTGCTTCTGACTGTTATTGTCAAATAGCGTACATCCGATAAAATATCAGCAGTTATTGAATCTTTTACCTGTGTTCTCTCATATTGATCCCCCAGAAGTTCCATTGCTCTTCCAAGAATCAAATCCGTTGCAAGCACATCATTCCACGTAAAATCATTATAGTGGTCTCTCGCCTCGTACCGCCCTGGCGCAAATTCAATATAATATTCTGTCTCAGATACAAAAACCGTATCCCGTGACTGCAAAAGAACTAGAAACACATTAAGGCCACTGCCCAAAATGGCACCGGCCGCTGCCAGAACAAGCAGCATTGGAATATTTCTCATAAATGCTGCAAACATTGCTCTGCTGTCAATTCCCTGTTGTGAAAAAGATTCCACACGACTCCCTCCTATCTTGAAAATTATTCCTGATATCTATTCTTTGCAGGGGACTTACTTTTTTCTGCGTCCTTAATTGCAGTTGTCTGGTTCTCATCCACGCCCTCTGTACTGTCAGGCTGAAAAAGAATCTTTATTGTCAGAAGCATGAGTTTTAAGTCTAGCCATACACTATAATTTTCTATATAAAATAAATCAAGTTTGAGTTTGTCATAAGGTGTTGTATTATACTTGCCGTAAACTTGTGCATACCCCGCAAGCCCAGCCTTTACTTTTGTTCGAAACATAAACTCTGGCATATCTTCCTGGTATTGCCTGATAATTTCAGGCCGTTCTGGCCTGGGACCGATAAAGGACAT
Organism: uncultured Lachnospiraceae bacterium; assembly: GCA_910586585.1. Taxonomy (GTDB): domain Bacteria; phylum Bacillota; class Clostridia; order Lachnospirales; family Lachnospiraceae; genus COE1. The sequence goes on along the minus strand of CAJUKA010000001.1, from coordinate 39,616 downwards.
TTCGCCTTTGAGAATATTAAAAAGCTGCGGAAGCTCATCAATTCTCACCTTTCTGATAAACTTTCCAATCGGTGTAATCCGGCTGTCATTTTTTGAGGCTAACCTTGCTACGCCATCCTTTTCCGCGTCAGTGCGCATACTTCGAAATTTTAAAATCTGAAACTCACGCATATCCCGCGTACACCGCACCTGCTTGTAAAGCACTGGACCACCGTCATAGGCTTTTATTACAATCGCGGTCACAATCATAAATGGCGATGCCATAATCAGCAAAATCAATGAACAAATGATATCAATCAAACGTTTCAAAAAACGCTGTTCGATTGTCATTGCATACTCTCTTGTAAGCAAAATTGGCGTATCAAAAAGATTGAGCTGAGCCGATCCCTGTATCATAATATCTGGAATTTTTGGCATCATATACACACGGATTCCCCTGCTGTAGCAAAACTTCAGCAGCTTGTTTCTTATTTCTGTATTGATATCCCACAGCACAATGCCATCATAACCCGACAAAATCTCTTTTTCAAGCGCCTCTCTGCCAGCGCTCTCAGAGACACAATGTTCAATATTATATTTGTCACGCCGCGAATCAAATTTGTTCAAAATTCCCTCTATAGGTCTGTCGCCACTGATAAACAGCAGATTTTTTGGTGGAAAAAACCGTTTATATAGTTTATTACTGATAAAAGTCCACACTGCTGACATCACAATTTGCGCAAGCATCATCAAAATCAGCGGTCCTGCCGTCACAAGCCCCAGCGATAACAGCGAAATCTGAAAATACGACACAACATTGGCACAAATAAGTGACAATACTTGTGAAAAAAAGACATCCATTGGTTTTAGAAATCCTACTTTGAGTCCGCCATATGTGGCAGTAAAAAACAACAGCAATATAAAATAAACGGCGGCCAAAAGCCAGAAGCCCCTTCTGTGAAAGCTTCTCCACATACCATTCTGCATAATGTCATTATACACTCTCTGCCAGACAAAAATATACATCAATGTCTGCACGACAAGTCCTACCAATGACATTTGTAATATTACTGCTCGTTTTGCTGCCTCTAAACGTCCCATTACACCCTCCAGCCGCATCAATTCCTGATGCATATGATGCAAAAAAACTTCCCTCTGCGCTAAATTCGTCTAAGGACTGCCCTATATGCCCAAAAAAACATATAATACATACTAACTACAATGCCAAATCCTTCCTGTTTCCGATACAGATTCCAAATTCTTCTGATTGCAGTCAATTTATTCGAAGACAATGTTTTTGCACTCCTTCTATATTTGACAAGATTTGCGTCAATACCATATCCTGTACCATGTTTTTTGAGAATCTGCCACCATGTTGCAGTATCCTCACTTTCTATACATGGCATATAAATATCCTCATCTGGTATCCATTTTCTGTCAATCATGACTGTTGATGTAAATATTGTCGTGTTCTTTAGTGCTTCTTTATAATGAATCTGCCTAGGAACATGTACAATCTTTCCAAGTCCACTGCCTTTTTCGTCCGCAAACTCATATCCCATAAACACAAATCCAGCCTGGGGATTGCTTGTCTTTTGCACCTCTTTTATATATTCTAGCTGTGTACTAAGCTTGTCTGGCATCCAGATATCATCTGCGTCCAGAAAACATAGATAGCGTCCCTGGGCCTCACAAATCCCACGGTTTCTCGCCTTGGCGGCACCACTATTTTTATCCTGTACCACAAGCTTAATACGGTCATCTACTTTTCTTTTTGTCTCGATCCATTCCCTGCTTTTGTCTGTAGAACAATCATCTACAAGCAAAAGCTCCCAATCTTTGTAAGTCTGCGCCTGTATATAGCCGATTGTTTCTGATAGAAAGTTCTCTGCATTATATACTGGAACCACAATACTCACTAAACCATCCTTCAAGATGGCATCATGCTTTGTCATCTCTAAAACTCTTCCTTAACAAGGTATTTGGGCCTGTCCTTTACTTCCATATACATTTTGCTCATATATTGTCCCATAATTCCTACGCACAAAAGCTGTACACCTCCGATAAACAAAATAATGCATACCATAGAAGGCCAGCCCGCGACCGGGTCCCCATAAAGAAGCGCCCTCACAAAGATAAAAATCACAAATACAAACGCTAATACACAAAATAAAATCCCAAATATCGACGCAATAGACAAAGGAACTGTCGAAAATGCCATAATTCCATCCAGCGAGTACAAAAATAATTTCCAAAAAGACCATTTTGTTTCGCCTGCTATCCGCTCCACATTCTCATATTCCAACCATTTTGTCCGATATCCTACCCAGCCAAAAATTCCTTTTGAAAAACGGTTATATTCACGCATAGACAGAATTGCATCTGCGACCTGCCTTGTCATAAGTCTGTAATCTCTTGCACCGTCTACAATCTCTGTCTTTGAAATTTTTCTCATAAGACCATAAAAACGTCTGGCAAAAAAGGAGCGTATCGGTGGCTCCCCCTTTCTGTCCACACGTCTTGTTGCTACGGAATCATAACCCTGCCCAATATATTCATACATTTCCGGCAAAATTGCTGGAGGATCCTGCAAATCCGCGTCCATAAATACCACAAAATCTCCAATTGATTTTTCAAGCCCTGCTATAATCGCAGATTCTTTTCCAAAATTGCGCGAAAAAGAAACTAAATGCACTCTTTCATCTTTTTCCCGAAGTGTCTTCACTGCGTTCACCGTTCCATCTTTGGAACCATCATCTACAAAAATAAACTCAAACTCCACATCCTTTTCATGAAAAAATGTTTCCTGCTTCATAATTTCCTCATAAAAAAGAGGGATACTCTCTTCCTCATTATAGCATGGGACTATAATACTCAAACTCTTTGAATATGTCTTCAATCCATTATCCTCCAAATTCATCATCCGGATCTGCTGTATCTTTGAAAAATTCAACCAGGCACTCTATCACTTCTTTATTGGTCGGCCTTGTACTCCCATCTCCATAAATATCTTTAAAAAATGCTTTTAATGTCTCTTGATTTCCCTTGATCCATGCCGTCTCAATTGCACTTCTGATGGCTCGTTCAACCTGTTTGTCTGTTGTCGAAAAAAGTTTTGCGACTTCAGGATATAAAAGTTTCGTGACTGCTTTGAGCGTCTCAGGTTTTCTGTAAGCTACCCATACCGCTTCCCGCAGATAACGATAACCTTTTTGACTTGCCTGAAATCCCATTCTAACCATATGGTATGTAGTTTGTCTGAGTATGCTTACTCTCAAACATTCAGCATCCATACTTTCCTCCATCAAAAATAAAATAATTTCCTTTACAATCTGGCATTTTGGACATTCTCCTTAAACCAGTCATATGCCAGTTGGACACCTTCCTCAAGCTCTACTTGATGTGTCCAGCCCAGATTGTGAAGTTTTGTCACGTCTGTAAGCTTTCTTGGGGTACCATCCGGCATATCATTGTTCCATACAATCTCACCAGTATACCCAACAACATGTTTTACAATTTCAGCCAATTCTTTGATTGTCACTTCTTTTCCTGTACCAATATTCACGTGCTGTTCACCGCTGTAATGCTCAAGAAGAAATACACAAGCATCCGCCATATCGTCCACATATAAAAATTCGCGCAGTGGTGTCCCAGTACCCCACAATTCTACGCTGGGAACCTGGTTTTGCTTTGCATCATGAAATTTCCGAATCATCGCAGGCATTACATGGGAGCCAGATAAATCATAATTGTCATATGGACCATACAGATTTGTTGGCATACAACTGATAAAATCATCTCCGTACTGTTTCTTGAAAAATCTACACATTTCAAGACCTGAAATCTTTGCGATTGCATATGCCTCATTCGTCTCCTCCAAAGGTCCTGTAAGTAAAGCATCTTCAGGAATTGGCTGGGGTGCCATTTTCGGATAAATACAAGTACTTCCAAGAAACAGCAGCTTCTTCACATTATAATCATGACAACATTTGATCACATTGCACTGAATCTGGAGATTATCATATACAAAATCTGCTGGCGCCGTATTATTGGCGTTGATTCCGCCAACTTTTGCGGCTGCAAGTACTACAACATCCGGCCGCTCTGCCTCAAAAAAATCGCGGACCGCTTGTTGACTTAATAAGTCAAGTTCTTTGTGTGTTCTTCCAATCACATTTTGATATCCTTTTGCCTCTAAGCTTCTTACAATTGCTGAACCTACAAGCCCTCTATGTCCTGCCACATATATTTTATCTGACTTATTCATCTTTACCCCCATATCATGGTATATCCCATTGTAACATATTTTTTATTGTTCGTTCTGTTCTGATGCAACCGCTCTCTTCGCACGGTATTGCTCGCTTGTCATGCCTGTTATCTCCTTCAAATCGGAATCCATCATCATAGACACGAGCATTTTAAAATCAACTTTGCGTTTCCATCCCAGCTCTTTTTCTGCTTTTGATGCATTTCCCCACAAAAATTCAACCTCTGCCGGACGATAAAATTCCGGGTTCACATCTACAAGAAGTTTTCCCGTCTCCGCATCATATCCTTTTTCATGAACGCCTGTGCCTTCCCAGCGAATATGAATTCCAAGCTGTGCAAAGGCGGCCTCCACAAACTGACGGACTGTGTGCGTTTCATTTGTAGCAAGTACATAATCTCCCGGTGCTTTCTGTTGAAGCATCAGCCACATACCCTCTACATAATCTCCCGCAAATCCCCAGTCTCTTTTTGCATTCATATTTCCAAGGGAAAGCTTTTGCTGCTTTCCTGCAACAATATTGGCAATCGCAAGTGTAATTTTTCTTGTCACAAAATTTTCGCCACGTCTTGGAGACTCATGATTAAACAAGATTCCATTGCATGCATACATATTGTACGATTCTCTATAATTCACAGTAATCCAATAGGAATATAATTTCGCAGCGCCATAAGGACTCTTGGGGTAAAATGGCGTTGTTTCACTCTGCGGCGCTGTCTCTGGAAGTCCTCCAAAAAGCTCGGAAGTCGATGCCTGATAATATCTGCAGTTTCCGCCGTTTACTCGAATTGCCTCCAAAAGTTTAAGTGTGCTAACCCCTGTGGCGTCTGCAGTATACTCTGGAACCTCAAAGGATACACCTACATGGGACTGTGCAGCAAGATTATATACTTCTGTTGGTCTGATTTCTGCAATAATCCGCATTAGATTAGAAGAGTCTGTGGTGTCGGCAAAATGCAGAAAAAACTTTACCTTATAATAATCTGACTGAATCAAATGATCGATTCGCATCGTATTGGATATACTGTGTCTTCTGATTAGTCCGTGTACCTCATAGCCCTTAGCAAGCAAAAACTCTGCAAGATACGAGCCATCCTGTCCTGTAATTCCTGTAATCAGTGCTATATTCTTCATAGAATTCCTGTTTCCTTTCCTGTTCCATTCAAAAGTTATCTCTATATAATTATTGCGCCAAATACTCAGCAATTGCCTTTTCCCAATCTGCAAACATATAATTGGTTGTCAATTTAAACATATAGTTCTCCAACACGGAATACGCAGGTCTTGGTGCGACAACTCCCTTTGCGTTTTTATCATATTCTTGTGTTGTAACTGTTTCTACCACTGTCGTCTTTCCTGCAAGTCGATAGATTTCCCTTGTGAAGTCTGCCCAGTTTGTCATTCCCTCACAGGTTCCATGAAACAGTCCGAAATTGTCTGTCGGAAGCAAATATGCCACCGCGCGCGCAAGCTCGTCCGCGCTTGTCGGTGAACCAAACTGGTCTCCGACTACAGTCACTTTGTCATGATTTTGTGCCAGCCCCAGCATTGTTTTGACAAAATTCTTCCCATCTCCATAGAGCCATGCTGTCCGAATAATAAAATAGTCCTGTGCAAATTGTTTGACAAATTCTTCACCTGCAAGTTTTGTCTTTCCATACACGGCCTTTGGATTTGGTGTGTCAAATTCTGTATATGGTGTGTTTGCTTGTCCATCAAACACATAATCTGTTGAAATATGCATTAGTTTCGCATGGTATCTTGTCGCTGCAATACTTAAATTTCTTGGTCCAATTGCATTGATTTTGTATGCGTTGTCAATATCTGTCTCACATCCATTGACATTGGTATGTGCTGCACAATTGATAATTGCATATGGCTTTACCTCTGATACCAAACGATTTACATCATCTATATTGGTAATATCAAGCTCTGCCACATCTGTATTCACACATTCATACTCTCTACTATCCTGATAAATTTTGTTGAGAGCACGCCCCAACTGACCATTGCAGCCTGTCACAATAATTTTTTTCATATGAATCCTCCATGTTCATGTACGCTTAGAATCTCTCTTATACCTGCAATATCAGGTACGAAGAGATTTCTAGCGTATATTCTTTATTTTCTCACACTCGATTCAAGTCTATGCACAATCAAGTAGGGAAGATTCATCTTCTTTCTACTCGCGCGCCGGACGCGGCCAGCTTTTACTGCATAGTTCCTCTTCGCATAAAATTAGCCCAAATAAACTTCGGGCTAATCAAGGAACTGTCTCTACTCGCCTAAGCCATCCTCAATAGACTTTACGATATAGGATAACGCTTCATTCTCATCTGAACCATCGCAAAAAACCTCAATTTCATCGCCACTTTTCACACATGCTCCCAATACACTGAGCACGCTCTTCGCATTTGCTGTACTTCCGCGGAATGTAAAGGTTATCAGCGAGTCAAACTGCATCGCTTCCTTACATAATATTCCGGCCGGACGCAGATGCAGCCCCGTCGGGTTTTTGATCACTACCTTTTGACTCACCATATTTCATCCCTCCGAATCTCAGAATCTGTTTTTTCTTATTTTGTGCATATGTGCATCAAAGCATTACATTTTGAATCAGCTCTGCCAACTCTTTTGCTTCTTTTTCAATCATTACCTGATCTTTTCCCTCTATCATAACTCTGACAAGCGGTTCCGTACCTGATGGTCTGATCAGCACTCTTCCTTCTCCCGCAAACTTCGCGCTGACACGTTCAATCGCTTTGGCAATTTCTGTATATTCCATATAACTGTCTTTTTTGTGGTTGGGGACTCTTGCTCCCACAAGCGCTTGCGGAAGTACTGTCATAATTGTCGCAAGTTCTGAAAGTGATTTCCCTGTCTCAACCATCACCTGCAACAAGTGAAGTGCACTTAAAAGTCCGTCACCTGTTGTATTTTCATCTAGGAAAATAATATGTCCTGACTGTTCACCGCCAAGGTTTGCCCCCATTTCAAGCATCTTCTCTAATACATATCTGTCTCCTACCTTCGTCTGTTCAATATTGATGCCATGTTCTTTTCCCATCAGGAAAAATCCAAGATTACTCATTATCGTCGCAACAATTGTATTATCCTTTAATGTGCCCTTTGATTTCATATGGTTTCCAATAATTGCCATAATCACATCGCCGTCTACTTTTTGACCATTTTCATCTACCGCAAGAAGACGATCTGCATCACCGTCGAATGCCAAGCCGACATTTGCCTTTTCATAAACGACTCTCGCCTGTAATTCTCCCATATGTGTAGAACCACAGTTTGCATTGATATTGGTGCCATCTGGGTTATTGTGTATTGCTACAATATCTGCGCCAAGTTCTTTTAGCGTTTCTACAGATGTATAATAAGAAGCGCCCTCTGCACAGTCTACCACAATTTTCATACCTCTTAGATCAACTGAGACTGCTCCCACTGCATGATTAATATATTCTTCTCTGGCATCTGTACGATATTTTATCTTTCCCACACTTGGACCTGTCGGAAATTGAACATCTTTCATGCCGCTCTTTATCAATGCTTCAATTTCATCTTCTAGGGCATCTGGCAGCTTAAACCCATTTCCGTCAAAAAATTTAATACCGTTAAATTCTACTGGATTGTGGGAAGCTGATATCACAACGCCTGCGTCTACTCTGTATTTTTTTGTCAGATATGCAATCGCGGGTGTGGGCATTACTCCTACATACACGACATTGGCACCCACTGAACAAGCTCCCGCCATCAAAGCATTTGCAAGCATATCACCAGAAATACGCGTGTCACATCCTACCATTATCGTCGGTTTATACGCTTTTTCCTTTGACAATACATATGCCCCTGCCTGCCCCAACTGCATTGCAAGCAATGGTGTCAGTTCATCATTCGCAACGCCTCGTACACCATCTGTTCCAAATAATCTGCCCATCTTTTTCATCCTCCAAAAAATAACAATCGTTTTGATATCAATGTTTACTCGTTTTCCTCTTGGTTTTGTTCGATGTCCTCCAACTCAAGGGTCATCATATACGGTTCTGCAAGTGTTACATCCTCTGGAAGGTTAAATGTAATTTCGCCCGTATAGGTTCCTGCTACCCATTCCTCAAACCCTAAGCGCTCGCGAATTTGGTTCATATCAACAACACCAATAATCGTCTCAGCATCTACTGCAGTAACAGCTTCTCTTGTTCCTGATATTTTGATCGGATAATAGTCTCTATTTTCAATTTCCTTTAATACAATATTAAAGTTTGCCGGTCTGCTTCCCGCAGCAAAATTTTTGACTGGTATCCGAAGTTCATTTGTGATAAGATGCTCAATTTCCACCGTGACGCTCACATCACCACTGAAATTATCGTCAGCAAGCTGAATTCCGCTTGGCAGATATTTCTTGATGTTTATGATGTTGGTCATGCTCTCTGTTCTATCTTCTACACTCAATGCTGAATCTGCTATACTGATTTTACTAACCGTTTCCAGAACACTTTTCCTGCCTGCTATCATTATCGTTTTGGGATTGCTGATCACATTTTCATTCACTATATATCCTTCTGCTGGCTCGTCTGGAATTGTAAAACTTAAAGGAACCTCTTTTGTCGCTAATATTGATACTGCCACAGTTACAGTAGAGATATTCATCTTTATCGAACTGCTCTTGATTTCTCTGTCATTTTCATCATATAGCTTTATTTCCACACTGGTGTTTATATCAAATGAATAACCGTCGATGTTGGCAACTGCATCTGCACGCTTAATCTGCTGAATCAGTGATTCTGGACCGGAAACTCTGACAACGTTCTGGCTTGTAGAAATATTTCCAACAACATAGCCTTCCGCCGGCTCCCCTGATGTCGAAGTATTGATACGGAACTGATCCCGTGCTATATTTTCTATTGTCAGCTTCATATTATTGATATTTGACCGAAACTCCAGCATTGAATTATTTCGCAGACTTGATAATTTGATATCCACTGTATTCATAAAAGTAAGCTCTGACATGTCTGCTACAGCCCGAATATCGTCCCTTGTCAGATCATTTATAATAGATCGCTTGCCGCTAACTGTTACATTTACAATATCTGTTCCGTCAACCACATCATAAACCTTGCCTTCATCTGTCACCATATCAGAATTAACAATCTCAACAGGTATATTATTAAATGGTTTCTCTATAATCGGGTCATTGATACTATTAACCATAAACCACAGGCCGCATGATACAACAACCGCCAGAAGTTTCAGACCAAAATTACTTGTAATAATTCCCAATGCTTTTTTCAATATATTATTTTTCATCTTTAGCCCTACCTTTCCAGAGCTTATGTTTCTTTTCCTCCACTTCTTTATTCTGTATCATCACTAATTTTTCCCGAAGGCCATTTGCATCAAGATTTCGGGATAATTCTCCCTCATACGTAACACTGACATGCCCTGTCTCCTCAGAAACAATAATTGTCAGTGCATCCGTCGCCTCAGAAATTCCTACTCCTGCGCGATGTCGTGTCCCTAACTCTTTGCTGATTCTCATATTATCAGAAAGCGGCAGATAACAGGTTGCTGATACTACCCTGTTTCCCCGTATAATCACCGCACCGTCATGAAGCGGCGTGTTATGTTCAAAAATATTGATTAGCAATTGGCTGGATATCAGACCGTCCACCTCAATTCCTGTTCTTTCGTATTCTGTAAGCGGTACATTCTGCTCAATTACCATCAATGCACCTGTCTTCACTTTTCCCATCTCGAAGCTTGCCTTTACCAGGTCATTTACCGTCTTATCTGAAAAGCGCTCGTCTACCGCTTTTTCAAACGACAGAATATTCGCCAGAAAATTTTTCCGTCCAAGCTCCTCAAGTGCACGCCGAAGTTCCGGCTGCAAAATCACAATGATTGCAGTGACTGCCAAAGTCAGTACATTTTCTACAATCCACATAATGGTATACATTTTGAACAGAATTGCTATCAAAATAAATGCCAGAATAATAATGATCCCTTTCATCAGGGCCCATACTTTTGTATGCTTTACCCATACCATAATATGATACACTAAAAAGGATATAATGATAACCTCCACTATATCCTCCCACCGGATGTTCAAACTATGCAAAGACAAAGTCGAAAAATATGAATTTAAGCGATCAAAAATTGTATTCATCACTGTTTATCCCTCTTCTGCTGTCCAACTGCTTTTTCAGGTACCCGGATTGTTTTCACCCTTTTCTGCGGCGCTGCCACAGTGTTCTTTGGGACAGCTTTCACATAATAATAATATTCATCATCCTCAAACTGAACATATTCCGTTCGCGAATAATCCACGTTAAAAACAAAAAACTCAAGTATCTTTGCCAGCAAAACTGATACAGCACTTCCAATAATAACACCCATTATTGAAATCTTGGTGTTGTACATCAAATCTCCAAACAACAATATCAATATATCAAGAAGCGCTCCAGTAATCATTGCGATTGTCCACGCATAGTCAACCTTAAGCCGTCTTATCAGGTATACGATGCTGAGTGTCGCCACAAACGCTGCGATTGTCACAAACATATCTCTGTTTTCAAGCATGCCGTCAATCACGTAGCGAAACTTCTCCAACATCTTTTCCTCTTCAAAAGTACTCAGAACCGAAGCACTGTCTGTCATATATTTTATCATATAATATACTATCGTTCCGCTTGCTACGGACACTGCAGAAACAGGCGTTCCAACCAGCCCCATTGATATTGGAATAACATATGGAATTTTTAAAATAAAACATAATGGGGTGAGCAGTACGGCAACTGTATCCCGTGGTGAAAATCTGAAATACAGAATAAACAAAAGCAAAAATACTGCCAATGCAACTACTGCACACTCCATGGAAAATTTATAAAGATGCCCCAACGTCACTGCCGCCGCTACCAGCACCGTTAAATTCATTGGCAGAAACGCACATATCAATGCAAGCCCCAGTACAACTGTTATATTTTTGAGTTCGCTCATATAGCCGATGGTGTCGTTGATCATTATCAGCGTGACCAACGCCAGCAAAAATTTAAGCACTGGCGTAATATACAGCTCATACTTGCCATAAAACTTTTTCAACTGTTCTCTAAAAACCAGAAGGTTTGTCATAATTGCTCCCTCTCTAATCTTACTTTTATGTCTCTATGCACGGCGTCTACTTCTTATTCTCCCTGTCATAGAGATAAGCAAGCCTTTTGAGATTATTGTAGTACATCTTAAGGCTCTTTTTTGCCCTGGTATATCGGTAAGTATACACCCCATACGAAATCAATGCATATACTCCCGTAAAAATCAGATAATCAATAATAACTGACTTTGCAAATTGAAACAAATCCATTTTGTAGATATCTGTCATAAATATCTCAAAATCATAAAAAATAAACATTGCAAATAAAATGACAAATGCGATTGTTGCACTCAGAATCGATTTGATAACCTGCAAGCCAATATAATCTCCTCTGAAATAGTTTCCTATTGCTACATTCTTCTTTCCCTCATTCGCCTCATAGCATGCCATCTTTGTCATTAATTTTATTCGTTCTTCATTTAACATATCACTTTTTCCTTAAGAATGTCATCTGAGATGTTTTCTTTTTCTTTTCATACTATAATCCGTCATGAACTATCTGTCAAGAAACCGCATCTTATTTCCTGTCGAATCAATTCGTTTATGTTCCTGTGGAGCAGGTTTTTTGGGTTTTTCAATCACACTTGACAGATTGTTTACCATATCTTTTTTGCATTTTTCACAATATTTTCCGGATCGGATCATTGCACCGCAGTTTTCACACGGCAGCTTAACTGGTGAATCCGGTGTAAACTCAAGACGTTCTTCCCGAATCCACTGTTGAATCTGTGTTGCTTCCACTTCACACGCTTCTGCAACTTCTTTAATGTCAGCTAATTTGTTCTCACGGATATACTTCTTTACGACTTGGAAGGTTTCCTCAAGTTTCTCCCTGCATGCCAGACAAATCGGCACTCCCATGATGTAATTAAAAAGTTTCCCGCATTTTCTGCAATTCCTTACGTTCATACAAAATTCCTTCCTTTCTGTTTATGAGTGTACTGTTTATGTACGCTCGCAATCCTTTTGCAAGACTTGGCACAAAGAAGCACTGCAATTAATCTTCAAAGCAAATTATATCCCGTCTCCGATGCAAAGCGTTATAAAATAAATTGTTCTGACGCCATGCCGCTTCAATTCCAAGGCAACTGCATCCAAGGTACTGCCCGTCGTATAAATGTCGTCAATCACAATCGTTTTATTCAATTTTACAACATCTGCGCTAATATTGAAAGCCTTTTTCAAATTATTTTGTCTTTCCTGTGTCCCAAGCTCTTTTTGCGGTACTGTTTTACGAACTCTCTTTATAATATTTTCATATATTGGAATGCCTGTAAGCTGTGACAGCTCCCTTGCAATCAATTGCGCCTGATTATATCCTCTGCTTTTTAGCTTTGATGCATGAATTGGCACTGGCACAATCGAATCCGCTTCCATTAACTGAATCTCTTTCGAAAGCTTTTCGCAGATGTCCTTTGCATAAAACGAAGCATATTCACACCGATTTGCGTATTTAAACCGATAGATGCTTTTGCGCATACTCTGATAGTCATATACTGCATAACCATAATCAAATATATGTTTTTTCTGTATACAGCCGCTGCAAAACAACGCTGTATCCTCCAAGAGCTGCTTCCCGCATTTTCGGCACCGGGGTTCCTGTATATATTGTGGTATTGTCCTGCAGCTGGCGCATATCATGCCTTCCCCTGCCGGAACAATCTCGTCGCATACTGGACATCTTCTTGGAAATACGAGATTCACCAGCGCCTCTTTCAATCTCTGTCCTTGTTCATAACCTCCATAATCTCGCATATTCGTTCCCTCAACCCTGTATATCGTTCCTGTTCATTTTTATTTGCTATCATTTGATTCACTATATCTCTGCTCCCCAGTATTGTAACACAGCTTTTTGCCCTTGTAACTCCTGTATACAAAAGATTTCTGTTAAACAGCATGCGGGGACCTGTAAGCAGCGGCAAAATAACTGCGGGATATTCACTACCCTGCGATTTGTGAATTGTTATCGCATACGCAAGTTCAATCTCATCAAGACCGCTGACCGGATATGTTACACACCGTTTGTCATCATATTCCACCACAACGGTTTTAGCTGTTTCGTTAATTTCTTTTATCAAGCCAACATCCCCATTGAATACACCTTGCCCGCTCTCCACTGCAATACCATACTTGCTCACAACTTCCCACTCAAGCTGATAATTATTTTTGATCTGCATCACCTTGTCACCCGTTCGGAACACAAAATCTCCGTGTTCCAACTCTATTTTATCCGGTGACGGCGGATTTAAGTATTGCTGCAATATACTGTTTAGCGTTTCTACGCCAAGTGCGCCTTTTCTCATTGGCGTGAGCACTTGGATATCATACGTCCCTGCATGTACATACTTCGGAAGTTTCTGCGTGATCAACAATACCAGATGTTTGTATATCACATTGACATTATCGCGCTCCAAAAAGAAAAAATCTTTGCTCTTATTGTCAAGCTTTATTTCATTTCCCTCATTAATGCGATGTGCATTTACTACAATATCACTTTCTCCTGCCTGCCTGAAAATCTTTGAAAGCACCACGCAGGTAATGTGTCCGCTCTCCATCAAATCTTTTAATACCTGTCCTGGACCCACAGAAGGAAGCTGGTTTCTATCCCCTACCATCACCAGTCGGGTTCCTGGCGCAACTGCTTTCAACAAAGACTGAAACAAATGGATATCCACCATAGACATCTCATCAATAATAATCACATCTGCCTCCAATGGATTCAGCTCATTCTTTTCAAAATGTACTGCGCCTCCTGCCTTATCATTCTCTGATACAGCACCATTTAACTCCAACAATCTATGTATTGTTTTTGCCTCAAAGCCAGTTGCCTCCGTCATGCGCTTTGCTGCCCTCCCAGTCGGCGCTGCCAGAAAAATATCCATTCCCTCTTGTTCAAAATAGCGGATAATCATATTAATTGTCGTTGTTTTTCCAGTTCCTGGCCCTCCTGACAAAATAAAAATACCATTTTGCACTGCCTCCATCACTGCCTGTCTTTGAAGGGTGTCCAGTTCCATATGACTGCTTTCTTCCATTTTTTTTATCTTTTTTTCCAGATTCTCTATCTGTGTCTGCGTCAATTGATCGGCTCCATCAAAAGCCTGCTGAAGTTCATACAGCATCCTTGCACAGTTTAGCTCTGCATAATAAAAACTCATGCTGTATATGCATTTCATTGTCTGCCCATTTTCTAATGGTTTTTCCTTAATTACAAGTTTTTTCTCAATTGCAAGATTTTCTATCTGCGGCTGTATTTGCTCTTGGGTCAGATCCAGAACAGAAGCAGCCTTTTCCAGCAAAATATTCTCCGGCAAAAATACATTCCCATCTGTTCCCGCCTGCATCAGTGTATATAAAATTCCGCATCTGATTCGAAAATCTGAATCTGTATGTATGCCAATCTTAGCAGCAATCTCATCTGCAATACGAAATCCAATACCCGACACATCTTCTGCGAGTTTGTATGGATTCTCCTGCATCACCTTATATAGTCCCATACCATACTGTTTAAATATTTTGAGTGCCAAAGTATTTGAAATGCCATATTTTTGAAGAAATATCATGGCCTCTCGAACACCCTTCTTTTCTTCTACCTGCTCTGCAATCTCTCTTGCCTTTTTCTCACTGATACCCTTTATCTCTGCAAGCCTGTGCGGTTCTTCCTCAATAATTCGAAAGGTATCGTCGCCAAAATGCCTCACAATTCGCGCAGCCAATGCCGCACCCACGCCTTTTATTGCTCCAGAGCCCAAATACCTCTCAATTGCTGCTTTGTCTTCGGGTGCAACAACTTTAAAACGCTCCACTTTAAACTGCGTTCCATACACCGCATGTTCTACATAAGCTCCCTCTGCCTCTATACATTCTCCCTCATCTAAATGCGTAAAAATCCCCGTACAGGTTATCTCTAGCTCCTCTACTTTGAGGTTGATTACCCCATATCCATTTTGAGGATTTTTGTATATGATATGTTCCACAAACCCTTTCAGTGTATCCAAAATAGAAATCCCCCATTTCTGCTGTAAAGTATTCTCGAAGTCACTTTGCGCATACAATTATGGCTATTTCCTGCCATAATAAGCCCTCGCAGGATTTCGAGAGTACATTTGTACCTATTATTTTGTGTAAACACAAAAAGCCGACCCGTATTAAGGCCGGCTACATTTCTATTCCTCCAAAACTGTTGTTCTGCAAGTCTTAGGCTTTCACAGTATAGATGGCCATGCGGCCTGCACAAATGCATGTACCGCATCATACAAGTTTACTCCGAAATATCTTTGGGCTGTACCACACCTATGCCATAATTGCGCTTCATTTGTTCATAAAGAACATTTGCCAATCCTAGTCCTTCACCCTCTGTCACTTTACCGGATAATTCTTGAACTGCAAAATCCTTAAAATAATCTACCATTTTTGAAGAATAACCATTCTCATCATCATCTGAGAACACCTTCGTTGTCTCTATCATTGCATTAAACATCTGCTCCACAAAATAGGACTCAAACTCTTTGCAAGCTGATTTCAATTCATCTTCATTTACTGTTGCATTACTATTTTCAAGCTTGCTTTGGAGCGCTGACGCTTTATTTCCAGATACCTGTTTTGTCATATAATCCGCATATGCAGAACCCATTCCACCAATATCCATATCCTCATCCTTCCTGCTTTTATGTACACTCGAAGACACAAAACATCATAACTTATATCATTAACGTTTCAATTGATTCGCCTGCTGAAGCATTTCATCGGATGTTGTAATTACCTTAGAATTCATTTCATACGCTCTCTGTGCAACAATCAAATTTACCATTTCATCAGCAATCTGCACGTTCGAACCTTCCAAGTATCCCTGAATCAATTTGCTCTTTGGCACGTTTTCGTTTTCTGCTTCATTCATCGCTTCTCCGCTTGCTGCGGTGACAGAAAACAAGCTGTCTCCTTCTTTATGCAGACCTGCAGGATTATTAAACTGCCATAGACCGATAGTAATATCCATGCTTTGCGGAACATTTTCATCGTCAGGATAATACAATGTTCCATCTTTTCCGACAACAATTTTGCTGCTTACAATATCATCATCTTCAAGAACAATCGGCTCCCCTTCTGTATCCAGCACAGGAAGTCCGTCAGAAGTTGTCAGAATCAAACCTTCTGTACCAATTGCAAACACAAAATTACCATTTCTTGTATAATATGTATTTCCATCTGCTCCTCTGATTCCAAAGAAGCCTCTTCCATCTATTGCAAAATTTGCTTCACCTGGTGTTTCAAGCAAATTTCCCTGTGTAAATATTGATGTAATAGAAGAATTTCTTACGCCAAGACCTACTTCGGCGCCAATTGGTTTCTGTTCCATATTGGCGGTTGTAGATTTTGTCTGTATTGTTTGATATAAAAGTGATTTAAACTCCATAACCTCTGATTTGTAACCTGTTGTATTTACATTTGAGAGATTATGCGCAATATTGTCTACATTTAACTGCTGCGCAATCATTCCTGTCGCGCCTGTCCATAATGATCGTACCATTATCTTTCCCTCCCGTGATAGACAGCTCCCTGTCCTCTATCTGTTAAAACGATTATACCTTACTCAGTGTCATTGATTTTTCAAGTGTTTCATCAAATGTAGTTAACATTTTCTGATTTGATTCATAGTGTCTTGAAATTGTAATCATATTCACCATCTCTTTGACAACCGATGCATTGGACATCTCAAGGTATCCTTGATATATCTTGGCATCATCTGCGTCACTTGATACTGCGCCTTCTTTAACATCCCACATTGTCTCACCATAATGGGTCAGATAATTGGTATCCTCAAATTTTGTAAGCTTAAGGCTTGCAACCAGCCTGTCATCCTGGTAAATATTGCCAGAATCATCAAACACTGTGCTGCCTGCCGTTGTTGATAGCTGGATTCTTCCATTCTCGCCAAGGACATAATCGCCATCCTTTGTCACCAGATAACCATCCTTTGTCACAGTAAATCCACCGTCTCTTGTATATTTTGTAGAGGTCACTCCTGATTTGCTGGTAAATTCAATGTTGAAGAACCCGTCTCCACCGATTGCAATATCATAGGTGTTTCCTGTATCTCTGAGAGAGCCTTGTGAAAAATCTGTAAATGTCTCTCCGATTTTAACGCCAAGGCTCATATTCCCAAGACGTTTGGGTGTGTTGGGATTTTCTGATACATCTTTAATCTTAACCGCCATTACGTCCGCATATGCCTGACTTGTAGAACCTTCCTTTTTAAATCCAGTCGTATCCGCATTGGCCAGGTTATTTGACATAATGTCCATTCTGTACTGCTCATTTAACATACCAGTATAAGCTGTATATAGACCTCTAAGCATATATTCCTCCTAATCTGATGGATTGAATCAGCATTACAGATCGTCTCTTCCTCCTGCAAGGAACTCTACATACTTGCCCGTACCTACGGCAACTGCCGTCATAGGGTCCTCCGCAGTCATTGTATTGATACCCGTTCTTGATTCTATCAAATCCTCCAAACCGCGAAGCAGACTGCCCCCTCCAGTAAGAACAATGCCTCTGTCAGCAATATCTGCTGCAAGTTCTGGCGGCGTTTTCTCAAGTACGCTATGAATTGTATCAATAATCTGCGAAGTTGTTTCCCGAAGTGCTTCCTCTGTCTCCTCAGAAGATACTCTGATGGTTTTTGGAAGTCCAGTGACAAGATTTCGTCCTCTTACATCCATATAATCAACTTCTGCTCTCTTAAATGCCGAACCAATTTTAATCTTGATGTCTTCTGCTGTTCTCTCACCAATCAAAAGATTGTGTTTTTTTCTCATATATCGAACGATGGCTTCGTCAAAGTCATCGCCTGCAACCTTAATCGATGCACTTACAACTGTACCGCCAAGTGATATTACCGCAATATCGGACGTGCCGCCTCCGATATCCACGATCATATTACCGCAGGGTTTTGAGATATCAATACCAGCGCCAATCGCTGCTGCAATCGGTTCTTCAATGATCTTTACATCTCTTGCGCCTGCCTGATACGTAGCATCTTCAACTGCCTTTTTCTCGACTTCTGTGACACCACTAGGTACACATACCGCTATAATCGGTTTCCGGAATGTCTTTCTGCCGAGCGCTTTCTGTATAAAATGCTTCATCATCTGTTCTGTGACTTTATAATCAGAAATAACGCCTTGTCTAAGCGGCCTGACTGCTACAATGTTGCCCGGCGTTCTGCCAAGCATCAGTCTCGCATCTTCTCCAATGGCTTTTATCTTATCAGTGTCTCTATCAAAAGCAACAACGGAAGGCTCTTTGAGTACAACGCCTTTCCCTCTGATATATACTAAAATACTTGCGGTTCCAAGGTCAATTCCAATATCTGTGTATTGCATTGCTGTGCCCCTTTCTCTGAATTCAAATTTGTTCAAATTGGTAAAATCAAGTCATTTATCGTTAGCTTTATAGCCGAATCGCACTTTTATGTTAGTATTCCCATTACATGTATATCTATTAAAGTATACTATAACTAAGACATTATAACCTAATTTAACCATTTTTCAAAGGGGTTTAATACTTTTTTTACAATAATTCTGTTGAAACCTCAAAAATGCCATCAGAATGGTTTACAATAACTATATCGGTTGCTCTTACATAATACTTTAGCATTTTTTCTAAATATTATGTAAATTTATTATATTATCTGAAAATAGTTTTGTAAACAAGTAATTTTTTCTAAAAAGCTCCTATTTTTTTGCCTTATCAATCATTCTTTTTATATAAATACCTGTATAAGATTCTGCGCATCCAGCAACCTGCTCTGGCGTTCCCTCTGCAATGATAGTCCCGCCTCCTTCGCCGCCTTCTGGTCCGATATCTATGATATAATCCGCTGTCTTTATCACATCAAGGTTATGCTCAATCACAATAACCGTGTTTCCTCCTTCTGCCAGACGCTGCAAAATCTCAACGAGCTTATGAACATCTGCAAAATGCAGCCCTGTTGTCGGTTCATCCAAAATATAAATTGTCTTTCCTGTACTCCTTCGGCTTAACTCCGATGCCAACTTGATACGCTGTGCCTCGCCTCCCGATAGTGTTGTGGACGGCTGTCCCAACTTAATATAAGAAAGCCCCACATCATGCAGCGTTTCTATCTTTCTTTTAATAGAAGGAACAGGATCAAAAAATGTCACTGCCTCCTCAACAGTCATGTCCAGGACATCGTAAATACTTTTTCCTTTGTATTTAACATCTAGTGTCTCTCTGTTGTAGCGTTTTCCCTGACAGACTTCACATGGCACATATACATCCGGCAAAAAGTGCATCTCTATCTTGATGATTCCATCCCCGCCGCACGCTTCACATCGTCCGCCTTTTACATTAAAACTAAAGCGCCCTTTGCTGTATCCTTTGGCCTTTGCATCAACAGTCGAAGCAAACAGATCTCTAATCTGGTCAAATACTCCTGTATATGTCGCGGGATTGGATCGGGGTGTTCTCCCAATCGGTGACTGATCAATCGCAATAATTTTATCAAGCTGTTCTGCTCCTTCTATCTTTTTAAACTTCCCTGGTATCGTCCGTGCACGGTTTAGCTTCTTTGCCAGATATTTATACAAAATTTCATTTACAAGGGAAGATTTTCCCGAACCGGAAACGCCTGTTACACAGGTAAATACACCAAGCGGAAATTTTGCATCAATATTTTTGAGATTGTTTTCACAGGCTCCTTTTACAGTCAGCCAGCCAACAGGTTTTCTTCTGCTTTCCGGCACTGGAATCCGCAGTTTTCCACTCAAATACTGTCCTGTGATAGATTCTGGTACCTGCATAATCTCCTGTGCGGTTCCCTGTGCAATCACTTCTCCTCCATGCTCTCCCGCTCCAGGGCCAATATCAATCACATGATCTGCTGCAAACATGGTGTCTTCATCGTGTTCTACTACCAAAAGCGTATTGCCAAGCTCCTGCAAATTTCTGAGTGCAGCTAACAGCTTGTCATTATCCCGCTGGTGCAGTCCAATACTTGGTTCGTCGAGGATATAGCATACTCCCACCAACCCAGAACCAATCTGCGTCGCCAGCCGGATTCGCTGCGCTTCTCCGCCGGACAATGATGCAGTTCCTCTTGAAAGACACAGATATTCAAGTCCAACACTTGACAAAAATCCCACTCGTGCCTTTATCTCCTTTAAAATTCGTTTTCCGATTACTTGCTGTTGTTTTGTCAGCTCCATCGTATCCAAAAAACAGTAGAGATTTGCAATGGACATAGAAGTAATTTCATATATATTTTTATCGCACACTGTTACTGCAAGCGAGGTTTTTTTAAGCCGCCTTCCGCCGCACTCCTTACATGGCGTGATGCGCATAAATGTTTCATATTCCTGTTTTATCGTTTCCGATGATGTCTCTCTATATCTGCGCTCTACATTTTTGATAAGACCTTCAAACGCTACCGCGTATGTGCCCTCTCCGCGCTGGCCTTTATAGTGCACTGCAATTTCTTTTCCATTGGTGCCGTTAAGCAGCACATCCCTGGCGGTTTCAGACAGATCTTCAAATGGCGTATCAAGTGAAAACTGATATACTTCACACAATGCCTGTAATATCGCATTGGTAAAACTTCCCGAATCTGCACAGGATTGCCACCCCATTACGGTAATCGCGCCTTGATTGATGCTTATACTTTTGTCTGGTATCATCAAATCCAAGTCAAATTCCATCTTGTATCCAAGCCCAAAGCACTCTGGACAGGCGCCAAATGGATTGTTAAAAGAAAAGCTTCTGGGTTCCACTTCATCAATACTGATATTGCAGTCTGGACAGGCAAAACTGTCTGAAAAGTTCAGCATTTCACCATCAAATACATCGACCATCAAAAGCCCCTCTGAAAGCACCATAACATTTTCAATGGAATCAGTGAGTCTGCGTTCTACTCCCTCTTTTATCACAATTCTATCTACAATAATTTCAATATTATGTTTGATATTTTTTTCAAGTTTGATTTCCTCTGACAAATCATAGAGATTGCCATCAACACGAACTCGCACATAACCACTTTTTTTGGCACGTTCAAGTACTTTTGCATGCTCTCCTTTTCTTCCGCGCACCACCGGAGCAAGAAGCTGAATCTTGGTGCCTGGGGCAAGGTCCATAATCTGATCTACCATCTGGTCTATGGTCTGGCGTTTAATCTCTCTGCCGCACTTGGGACAATGCGGTATTCCAATCCGTGCATACAAAAGTCTGAAATAATCATAAACCTCGGTCACTGTTCCCACCGTTGAACGTGGATTTCTATTGGTTGACTTCTGATCAATGGAAATGGCAGGGGACAACCCTTCAATACTTTCTACATTTGGCTTCTCCATTTGCCCCAAAAACTGTCTCGCATATGAAGAGAGCGATTCCATATATCGTCTCTGTCCCTCTGCATAAATGGTATCAAATGCAAGTGATGATTTGCCAGAACCCGACAGACCTGTTAATACAACAAACTTATTTCTGGGAATATCAAGATTGATATTTTTCAGGTTATGCTCATTTGCTCCACGAATCTTGATAACCTCACCCTTGGGAAGCATTTTCAGTTGTTCTCTGTCCATTTTTGTACCATACCTTTCTATATAAAATGTCCTTATACAAACTCTTTGTGCCTGTTTCTAAGCGAACTGCCAAACAACGTTCATCATAGCCCGTCTGTCAATTCCTGAAGTTGTTTTTTGAGCGTCATCATCTTGTCTCTGAGTTCCATTGCCGCTTCAAAATTCAAATCTGCTGCTGCCTTTCGCATATTTTTTTCAATGGTATCAATCAGTTTTTTCAGTTCTTTCTCATTCATGGATTCTGGATCTTTTTCAAACTTTTGTTCTTCTTTGGCAACAGCCTTTGAAATACTAATCAAATCCCGCACTGCCTTTTTGATTGTCTGCGGTGTAATTCCATGCTCCTCATTGTATTGCTGCTGAATAGCACGCCTTCTTGCTGTCTCTTCCATTGTAATCCGCATGGAGTCTGTAATATGATCCGCATACATAATAACATGGCCTTCCGCATTTCTGGCAGCACGCCCTACCGTCTGTATCAGGGAGGTTGCAGAACGCAAAAAGCCTTCCTTATCCGCATCTAGTACCGCCACTAGTGATATTTCTGGAATATCAAGTCCTTCTCTCAAAAGATTGATGCCTACAAGCACATCAAACACATCAAGACGCATATCACGAATAATCTGTGCACGTTCTAGCGTATCAATATCAGAGTGCAGATATTTTACGCGCACGCCCACCTCAGCCATATATTTTGTCAAATCTTCAGCCATACGCTTTGTCAATGTCGTCACCAGCACTTTATTATGTTTTTCTGTTTCTGCATTGAT
This sequence comes from uncultured Lachnospiraceae bacterium, assembly GCA_910586585.1. GTDB lineage: Bacteria > Bacillota > Clostridia > Lachnospirales > Lachnospiraceae > COE1. The sequence continues at coordinate 16,846 of CAJUKA010000001.1, read as the reverse complement.
TCTTGCAATCAAATCATCAATCTGTCCCTCTACAGGATGTATTTCTATCACTGGATCAAGCAACCCAGTAGGTCTGATAATCTGTTCCACACGCAACAGCTCATGCTGTTCCTCGTAGACATTTGGCGTAGCAGACACAAACAGCATCTGATCTATTTTTTGTTCAAACTCTTCAAATCTAAGAGGGCGATTATCAAGTGCTGACGGAAGCCGGAAACCATATTCCACCAATGTATTTTTGCGCGAGCGGTCCCCCGCATACATTCCTCTAATCTGGGGAATTGTCATATGGGACTCGTCTACAATAATCAAAAAATCTTCATCAAAAAAGTCCAAAAGACAGTATGGCGGTTCTCCTTCCTTGGTGCCATTCAAATGGCGGGAGTAATTCTCTATTCCAGAACAAAATCCAGTTTCCCTAAGCATCTCAATATCAAAATTGGTCCGTTCCGCAATACGCTGTGCTTCTAAAAGCTTGTCCTCACTCTTAAAATAACGTACACGCTCTTTCATTTCCTCCTCAATCTCACCACACGCTTTTGCAATGCGTTCAGGCGCCACAACATAGTGCGAGGCCGGAAATATGGTCACATGTTCCAACAACACATTTGTTCTCTGTGTAACAGGATCTATTTCTGAAATTCTGTCAATTTCATCTCCAAAAAATTCAACGCGCACCAACGCATCTCCACCTTGGGCTGGATGAATGTCAACTACATCTCCATGCACTCTGAAACGACCTCTGTCAAGCTCCATATCATTGCGGTCATACTGCATCTCTATCAAGGCATGAATTACCTCATCTCGATCTTTTTGCATTCCTGGCCGCAAAGAAAGCATCATTCCCTGGTACTCATCCGGACTCCCCAAACCATAAATACACGAGACACTCGCTACCACCACAACATCTTTTCGTTCCGTAAGCGACGCTGTAGCAGAAAGCCTAAGTTTATCAATTTCATCATTTACCGCAGAATCCTTTGCAATATAAGTATCTGATGATGGCACATATGCTTCTGGCTGATAATAATCATAATAGGACACAAAATATTCTACCGCATTCTCCGGGAAAAATTCTTTGAACTCACCATACAACTGTCCAGCGAGCGTTTTATTGTGCGCTATTACTAAAGTGGGCTTTTGTAATGCCTGTATAATATTTGCCATTGTAAAAGTTTTGCCAGATCCCGTAACACCTAGCAAAGTCTGGAATTGGTTGCCTTCCTGGAAGCCTTTCACAAGCTCGGCAATCGCCTCTGGCTGGTCGCCGGTGGGCTGGTATTCACTGTGAAGTTTGAACAACATAGGACAAAATCACCTCCGTAATTTCATAGTATAAAGTTCGCCTATTAGGTAGAAATTCGCCGTCAATGCATATTCAGCTTTTTCATCATATTGCGCAAAAGCCTCTCCTGACGAATGAAATCCACCCTTTAACATTTTTTCATAATATAACTTCATTTAACGCTAACTAGACTGAATGAAATCAGACTCCATATTTTAGAAAAATAGTAATATAAAATCATATGTTTGCCATATAGAATGGTATCATAGAATCAAACATTTGTACAGATATAAAGCAGAAAAAATACAAATATTTGTTCACCAGTTTATATCAAATAATTATGCGTATCCAGCACCTCATCTATTTGGTCATTTCCTACATTCTCCTAATCTAAAAAACTCCATTTTCAAACTTGCAGACAGTTTCTGTTTTTTTAAACTGTCTTTATTTATTGCTTGTATATACAGTTGAACATACTTCGCTGGACACATGACATGAAAAAAAGAGGCATACCCTGTATATATACACAATGATATCCCTCTTCCTTCTGGTTATGTACTCTTGAATATTATTTTTTTAATCGGAAAGAATCCATTAGACTCCTAAGCAGGCTTGCCTGAGAGGACAGCTCCTCACTGACAGCGGCGCTCTCCTCACCCGTAGCGGAATTAGACTGGACTACAGCAGAAATCTGATCGATACCCACATTAACCTGTGCAATTGCCACATTCTGTTTCTCTACGTCCTCCACGACAGCCGCCACCTTAGCCGTCACACCATCTGCAATCTGGTTTGTCTCCTCAAGTGCCTGCGTCACTCTATGTACTGCCTGACTTCCTTCATTGACGGTAACAATAGAACTCTCAATCAGTTCCTTAGTTGCTTTGGCAGCCTCATCGGATTTTCCAGCCAGATTTCTGACCTCTTCTGCGACCACAGCAAATCCTTTGCCGGCCGTGCCTGCCCGCGCAGCCTCCACAGCAGCATTCAATGCCAGAATATTGATCTGGAAAGCAATGCTCTCAATCGTGGAAACAATCGTACTTATTTTTTCCGAAGAATCCGAAATATTCGCCATTGCCATATTCAAATCCTTGACATAATCCATGCTGACACTTAATTTCGAACTAACCTGAGCGACAAACGCTCCAGCTTCTTTTGCTGCGGTAGCTGTCCGTTGGGAACTTTCAGAAATACCTGCAACCGTTGCAGAAACCTCCTCAACCGCATTCGCCTGTTGTGCTGTACCCTGAGCAAGTGTCTGCGCTGTGCCTGCCATCTGATCCGCCCCTGCCGAAACCTGTCCAGTGCTGGCAGCGATCTTTCTCATGGTACTATTCAGCGCAGAGTGAATACTGTCGAGCGACTGCCTGATTGACTGAAAATCTCCTGTGTAATTCTGTTTTGCATTCAATGTCAAATCGCCGTCTGCAATCGCTCCCAATACATCTGAAATTTCGCCAATATAAAGCTGCATCTGTCGGATTGTCTGTTCGAATATCTGCCCCAGAAAACCAATCTCATCATTGGAATGAACCCTAACTCGTATCTCTTCCTTATCTGTCAGCCCCAGCTCGCCCCTTTCCAGACGCTGTGCCATACATGTAATCTCCCGTAAGGGTACCGATATCCGCCTTGACAGATATATGCCCAAAAGCAGCACACAGATAGAAACAGTGATAAGGCTCATTACAGAAATGACATTAATCACATTAGCCGTTCCCTGCTTTGCATCCGTTGTCGGAAGTCCTGCAAAAATCAAACCATTTACCTTCCCATCATCCCCTCTTGTTGGAACATAGGAACACAGATAACTGATGCCTAGAATATCCGCCTCTCCGACATAGCTTTGCCCCTGATCTAGTATGATCCCTTTTAGCTTCTCAGACAGCTTCGTTCCTACCACGCGCTCACCATTCTGCATCACAGTGCTGTACTTGCGGGTGTCTCCCTCAAAAATGGTAAACTCACAGCCCATACGCTGTTTCAGATCATCTAGCAGCTGGTTCACATCACCGCTGCCAGATATTCTGCCAAGCTCATAATCCAGCATGTCTGTACCATTGACGCAGCGTTCCTCCTGCATCTTTGTAATCAAATCGCGGAACATGTAAACGCATATTGTGACAGCCATCACAACAAAAAAAATCTGCATGACTGCCATCACACATCCGATTTTCAGACCAAGATGCATATATTTTTTACGTCTTGGTTCTTCTGCTATTTGGTTTTGTCTCATTATTAATCCTCCGTTCTTTCAAATTACATTCTTTTTTTGCAAAGTTTTCAATATTTTATCATAACCCAAAACAATTGAAAAGTGCATTTTTTGAGATTGTATCAATTCCTATAACAGTTTAGCCCAAAATCTGACGCTATGCAGCAAGTGCATGGTGCATACCCAAAAATCTCTATGCAATACATGTGTTTTTAAATTGAACTGTACAACCCTTTCGCCCTATGATAGAATATTCTATACACTATCAGAATTTATTTTAGGAGCGAAATATAATGAGCAAACATCCAAATTTTCCATTTGACATGGCAGGTTATACCTGCTTCTCTATTATCAATTGCCCTGTAGAACAGGCAATTCAACTCTTGAAGGAATATCCTACTCTCTGCGTCGCTGAGGACAGAGTTCCTTTTCTCTTTCAAATCGCTATCTTCCCAGAAAATGCGAGGTGGACTCTCCTGCGTTGGCCTCAGCCAGGAAGATTTTACGATCTGATAAACTTAACCATGTGGCTGATGGGTTATCGTGCTGGACTGGGTGGCGAGAATCCAATTTTTGTCGCTCTCCCACCCACAGAGCGCTCTGCGGAAGGCCCGCTTCTGGCCCGACCCGACTACGACAACCCGTTGGGCGATTCTATGTTAGGATTCTGGCAAAACTGGAGTTTTAATTACACCATACCAGGAGAAGATTTACGCTGGATTGGTGAGGATGTGTTCCCTCAAGAATATTTCTTTAATGGACGTGGTTATTCTTCCACTGGGTTTCAACTAGAATGGCTGGCACATTTAGAACGTATTCCGGATTGGGTAGAGTGTTCAATTCCTATGGAACGGTAATCTCCATTCGTATTGAAAGGTAGGGTGTATGAAAAATTATGTATCTTGTGTCTGTCTACTTTGACAATACTGCAACCAAACGAATCCAAACATTGGTTGAACAGATCGCTGCTGCGTCGGGAAACCATTATATGACAGAAAAACAGGTCCCGCCACACCTGACCCTCTCTTCTATTGAAGCTAGGAGCATAGACGTGCTCATTCCAGCAGTAAAGCAGTTAGAAAATAAGCTGCGGCAGGGAACGGTGCAGTTTGTGACCGTAGGGCAGTTATTCCCATATGTTCTATATACAATGCCTGTACTAAACGCCTATTTACAGGATTTGGCAACTCAGATTTATGATGCTGTGTCTGACATTCCTGATACAACAGTAAGTAAATACTACCGCCCGCAGTCATGGCTGCCGCATGTCACCCTTGGAAAAACCTTGACAAAAGAGCAAATGCGGCAGGCTTTTGCCATTGTTCAAGACAAATTCTCTGTCTTTGAAGCACAAGTCACAGAACTTGGCCTGGCAAAAGTGAACCCGCATGATGATGTTCTGCGGTTTGAACTATTCATTGAGTCGGAGAAATCTCAGAAAAACAAACTGTAAAAATGCTATCGAATAATAAATCGTTGTTTTCATTTTGGAGGGGTGGAATGGTACGAAAGGCAGAAAAAAAAGATTTAGAAATACTGGCAAACCTAGCGATACTCATGTGGAACAACCATTCCGTTAATGAACTGATTGCTGAATTTTCTGAAACTATTTCTAACGGTAACTCACAATTTTTTCTGAAATATATAGGAGACATTCCTATCGGCTTTGCACAATGTCAGTTGCGGTATGATTATGTAGAAGGCACAAAAACAACACCTGTTGGTTACTTAGAAGGTATTTTTATTAAAGATAGGTATCGCAATAAAGGGTATGCGAATGAACTATTAGAAGCGTGTGAAATATGGGCAAAAGATAACGGCTGCCTTGAGTTCGCCAGTGATTGCGAAATAGATAATATAGACAGCTATCACTTCCACAAAGCGATGAATTTTACAGAAGCAAACAGAATTATCTGTTTTACTAAGGAGTTATAAATTGAAACTTGGCAGCCCAAAATTGTGAATGAGAGAAGCAAAGTAAGCCTACAGAGAAACAAAAGAAGGTATTGATAATTTGTATGTTTCCATGCTTATGGAACTGAACGAACAGTAAACAGTAACTTTTAGGCGTAAAAATTTCACTCATCATCTATCGCAGACAAGGTATTGCTGAATTTCCTTCCGGCTTACCTGCGATACGGCATCCGCCGGAATATCATATAAATCCAGTTTACGAAGTCCGTCCTGCAGGGATGTGCCAATATCCGTGAGTAATGCCTTTCGGCTTCCAAGATCACGTATGGAACGTACCAGTTTTCTTGTATCAATCCCATAGATACCCGGTATCTTATATTTCTCCATGATTGCCGATAAGGTATATTTACTGCGGAAATTGGATGGTTCGTCGTTGTAGTCTCGTACCGCCAGTCCGCCGATGCTTGGAATATCTGTTTCCAAATCATCTTCTGCCATTCCGTAATTGCCAATCAAAGGATATGCCATTACTACTGTCTGATAAGTATAGGATGGATCAGAAAGGATTTCTTGATATCCTACCAAAGAAGTATTAAATACGATTTCCGTAATTTTTTCAATCCCGGAACCAAACCCATATCCGTGGTATTCGCTGCCGTCGGACAAAATCAGTTTTCTGTCAAATTTTTTCATCATACTTGTACCTCTTTATCTCAAACCCGTTCTGACAATTTCCTTTCAAAACGGTCCTTACGCAAATCTGCCGGAATCTTCGTCGGATATTTCCCCTGAAAACAAGCGGCGCAGTAATCCTCACTGCTTATCAGTTTATTCAGCTTCCCGATTGGTAAATATCCGAGCGAGTCCGCTCCAATCATCCCTGCAATCTCATCCACGCTGTGATGGCATGCAATCAGATTTTCTTCCGAATCAATATCCGTTCCATAATAACAGGGATATAAAAACGGAGGCGCAGAAATTCTCATATGGATCTCTTTCGCTCCGGCGTCACGCAAAAGCTTTACAATACGTTTGCTGGTCGTCCCTCTGACAATGGAATCATCAATCAGTACAACTCTTTTTCCATCGATTACCTTCCTGACAGGACTCAGCTTAATTCTGACCTTGTCCAAACGCTCATCTTGTCCCGGAGAAATGAATGTCCTCCCAATATATTTATTTTTTATCAGTCCAATCCCATAGGGAATCCCGGATTTTCTCGCATACCCCAATGCTGCGTCCAATCCGCTGTCAGGAACACCAATCACAATATCCGCGGATTTGGGATAACTCTCTGCCAGTAATTCTCCGGCTTTCATACGAGATTCATGTACGGATATGCCGTCTATCACAGAATCCGGTCTTGCAAAATAGATGTATTCAAAAATACAGGTTCTTTTCTTCTGTTTTTCACAGTGTTCTCTTCTTGATTCCACACCGTTTTTTGTAAACACCAGAATCTCTCCCGGCAGCACATCACGGATAAATTCTGCTCCTACCGCTGACAATGCACAGCTTTCGGATGCAGCCACATATGCCCCATCCGCCGTCTTTCCATAGCAAAGCGGCCGAAACCCATATGGATCTCTTGCCGCAATCATCTTTGTAGAAGAAATCAACACCAACGAATAAGCGCCTTCCAGTAAATTCATCGTATTGCTGACCGCTTCCTCAATGCTTGGTGACACAAGCCGTTCTCTTGTAATCACATAAGCGATTGTTTCCGTATCACTGGTTGTATGGAAAATTGCTCCCGATAATTCCAGCTTATCGCGAAGTTCCAATGAATTGGTAAGATTTCCATTATGGGCCAGCGCCATTTTTCCTTTCTGGTGATTGACTTCTATAGGCTGACAGTTATTCCTTGTATTTCCTCCGGTTGTTCCGTATCTTACATGTCCCACTGCCATATTTCCCATGGGTAAATGAGTTAATGTATCTTTCGAAAATACTTCACTGACAAGCCCCAGGTCTTTATAGGAAGAAAACGCACCGTCGTCATTCACAACAATTCCGCAGCTCTCCTGTCCCCTGTGCTGTAGAGCATACAGCCCATAATAAACGATGCCAGCCGCATTTTCCTTTTTTGTACCCATCACTCCGAATACGCCGCACTCTTCATGAATCGCCATAGCCTTATTTCCTCCTTTAAACAACGAATATGGCTGATTGGGACGACCCTCACTATTCCTCATCCTGAAGGGCGTCAAATCCTTCTTCTCCGGTTCTTACTTTCACCACATTTTCCACATCGTAGACAAAAATTTTCCCATCTCCGATATGCCCTGTGTAAAGTACCTTCTTCGCTGTTTCAATCACTTTGCGGACCGGAACCGCGCTGACTACAATTTCCACCTGTACTTTGGGAAGGAAATTCGCTTCTATCTGTACGCCGCGATAATACTCTGGTTTACCTTTCTGAATTCCACAACCTAAGACATGGGATACTGTCATACCAGTAATTCCCAGCTTCATCATCGCGTTTTTTAATACTTCAAATTTTGATTCCTTACAGACAATTTCGATTTTCGTAAATTTCGGAGTTCCTTCTTCAAACGAGGGTACACACTTAACTGGAACGGCTTCAGCAACAGGAGTGTCACCGGATACCACCACAGGGTCATTGCCTTCTTCAATATACTCCGGGATCATTGCAAAGCCTGCATATGCGGAAGGAAGACCATGTTCTGTCGCATCAAGGCCAATCAATTCTTCTTCTCTGTCTACACGAAGGCCCGCAATCGCTCTGATAACAAGGAATGTAATCGTTATCGTAACTACTGTCCATGCCGCGACACCAGCAAAGCCGATAAACTGAAGTTTTAATAATTCAAAACCGCCGCCATAAAACAGACCAGTTAACGTTTCTCCCGAAGCATTTACAATACTGTATCCGGGAGCCGTATTGGTAGCAAATAATCCAACTGCCAGTGTACCCCAGATTCCATTCATGCAATGTACGGCAACCGCTCCGACCGGATCATCAACGCGAAGTACATGGTCAAGAAGCCACACGCCAAGCACGACTAAAAGGCCTGCCACTGCTCCAATCACAACCGCTCCGAACGCATCTGTCACATCACACGACGCTGTGATTGCCACAAGGCCTGCTAACGATGCGTTCAGACACATGGAAACATCCGGTTTACCATATTTTGCCCATGTAAAGACCATGCAGACAACCGTTGCAACAGCCGGCGCAACGGTTGTTGTCAAGAAAATGGAGCCAAGCTGCGCGATAGAAGTTGCGGCCGCACCATTAAATCCATACCAGCCGAACCAGAGAATAAATACCCCAAGCGCTCCAAGCGCAATGCTGTGTCCCGGAAACGCGTTCACTTTCACAACGTTTCCACTCTTATCTCTGGTAAATTTTCCGATACGGGGACCAAGAATTTTCGCACCAATCAATGCGGAAATACCACCTACCATATGAATCGCGCAGGAGCCGGCAAAATCATGGAATCCAAGCTGCGCCAGCCAACCTCCTCCCCACATCCAGTGTGCTTCGATTGGATAAATCAATGCGGAAATCACGCCAGAATATATACAATAGGAAAGAAATTTTGTACGTTCTGCCATTGCGCCGGATACGATGGTAGCCGTAGTAGCACAGAATACAAGGTTAAATACAAAGCTTGAAAAGTCAAACTCCGCATATGCAGTAAACAAATCAAAGCCTGGTCTTCCGATAAATCCAAACAAGTCTTCTCCCATCAGCAAACCAAAACCAATCACTATAAATACTACGGTTCCAATACAGAAATCCATCAAGTTCTTCATAATAATATTTCCTGTATTTTTTGCTCTGGTAAAACCCGCCTCTACCATTGCAAAACCTGCCTGCATCCAGAACACCAATGCGGCGCCAATTAAAAACCAGACACCAAACACTTCGCCGGATACTGCTTCCTGCACCAATTCTTTCATAACTTCATCCATCTCTTCTTCCTCCTATTAAAAGTCGCTGCGCGACAGCACTAAAGGGTAAAGTCCAGCAGAAATTATTTTTAATAAATACGTGACATTTCTTAGCTGGACTATTAGGCTAAATTTATCAATTTATTTTACGCCAAACAGTAAATCGCCATAAGTTGGGAATGGCCAGTATTTCTTTGCCGTCATCGTTTCTGCCTCATCGCAGACAGCTCTTAATTCTCCCATTTTTCCTAAAACAGCATCCCGAATCATATAAGATTCTGCTTCCACATCTTCCGTATCCTGAAGTTTCATCACCGCTTCTTCCAATTCACCAGTCTTAACCGCAATCTGCTCTTCCAGTATTGCAAGTTTTTTCATAAGCCTCGTCTCATAACCGCATGAAATGGATTCATCGACCGCCTTTTTTGCCGCCGCTGTATTTGCAAGCTCCAGTATATACGCGCTTACTGCCGGAGCAATCTCTGTCTTTGCCATATCGGTCATGGTGTTAGCCTCAATCAGAACGGTCTTACAATAGTTTTCCAGCATAATTTCACATCTGGACTTCAGCTCCGCTTCTGAAAAAACTTTGTGAGACGTCAGCATTCGTACATTTTTTTCATCCAGCAGATGCGGCATACAATCCGGTGTTGTACGATAGTTCAGAAGCCCCCTCTTTTCCACAGCTTCCTGAATCCATGTGTCGTCATAACCATTCCCGTTGAAAATAACATGTTTATGATCTTTGATGGTCTTGCGAATCATTTCGTGCAGTACATCTTCAAAATTCTCTGCTTTTTCCAGTCTGTCCGCATAGATTTTTAAACTTTCCGCCACCGCGCTGTTCAACATGATATTGGCGCAGGCAATGCTGTTGGAGGAACCAAGCATACGAAATTCAAATTTATTTCCGGTAAACGCAAAGGGCGATGTACGGTTGCGGTCCGTGGTATCGCGGTTAAACTTCGGAAGTACATCCACGCCCAGCTTCATCTGTGTTTTTTCGGTTCCCGCATAGGGCGTACCAGTCTCGATCGCTTCCAGTACCGCATTCAATTCTTCTCCAAGGAAGATAGAAATGACTGCCGGAGGCGCTTCGTTTGCCCCAAGTCTGTGATCATTTCCTGCTGTTGCGACAGAAAGACGAAGCAGATCCTGATAATCGTCCACGGCTTTGATAACCGCGCATAGGAATAATAAAAACTGCGCGTTTTCATACGGCGTTTCGCCCGGCGACAACAGATTCACGCCTCCATCTGTAGTCAGAGACCAGTTGTTATGCTTTCCGCTTCCATTTACTCCGGCAAACGGTTTTTCATGAAGCAGGCACACAAGCCCATGCTTTGCCGCAACCTTCTGCATAATTTCCATTGTCAGCTGGTTATGGTCTGTCGCGATGTTTGTTGTTGTATAGATAGGGGCAAGTTCATGTTGCGCCGGGGCAACTTCGTTATGTTCTGTCTTTGCCAGAATCCCCAGCTTCCAGAGTTCCTCATTGAGTTCTTCCATATAAGCGGCAACCCTTGGCTTGATTACTCCGAAGTAATGATCGTCCATCTCCTGTCCCTTGGGCGGCTTCGCGCCAAAAAGAGTACGTCCCGTAAATCGAAGATCCCTCCTTTGTTCATACATTTCTTTTGTAATAAGAAAATATTCCTGTTCCGGCCCTACGGATGTGCGGACGCATTTCACATCGTCATTGCCAAACAGATGAAGGATACGGATTGCCTGCTTATTCAGCGCTTCCATAGAACGGAGCAGCGGCGTTTTCTTATCCAGCGCTTCTCCGCCATAAGAGCAGAACGCGGTAGGAATACACAAGGTATTGCCCTTGATGAACGCGTAAGACGTAGGGTCCCATGCCGTGTATCCCCGCGCTTCAAAAGTAGCCCGAAGTCCGCCTGAGGGAAACGACGAAGCATCCGGTTCTCCTTTTATCAGCTCCTTTCCGGAAAACTCCATAATCACACCACCGTCGGGAGATGGAGAAATAAAGCTGTCGTGCTTTTCTGCTGTGACACCGGTAAGGGGCTGGAACCAATGGGTATAGTGGGTAGCTCCATGATCCACCGCCCAGTCTTTCATAGCTGCCGCTACCGCGTTTGCTACGCCAATATCAAGCTTTGCGCCTTCATCAATCGTCTTTCTCAAAGACCGATAAACCTTTGCCGATAAATTTGCTTTCATCACTCTGTCATCAAATACCTTACACCCAAAAAAATCCGATACATTCTTCATAATCTCGCTCCTTCCAATTTGAAAATAAAAAGACAAGGATGGCTTTCACGGCGCTTATCCCTGCGCCCCAAAAGACTCCCTTGCCTTTTTTATCAAACTGTATGTATTTTTTATAAAAGTAAAAAGCGCCTCTGAGAATTTTTTCTCAAAGACGCCCTTGCCTTTACGTGTTGAATGATACACCCTTAAAAATCATTTGTCAATACTTTTTTTATTTTTTCTATCGCCCAAAAAACTGGCGGCTTATCTTTATACTCCTGTATGGCTCACAGCACAGTCATTTCCCGTATTTTTTTTCTTAACTTCAATATCATAGACGGTGCGACCGAAAGCTCATCCAGCCCCATCCGGACAAATTCTTCCGTAAGTTCCAAGTCTGCTCCCAGTTCTCCACCCAATCCCATATTTTTCCCGTTTCCGGCGTACCGTCCGGGCGTGAAAAATGCTTGTTGGGAAGTGTCCCAAACCCTCTGAAAAAACGGAACGGAAGCGGAGCTATGGCAGAGAGAAAGCGGGCTATCCAGTTAAAATTTTATGTGACGGAGCAGGAGCGCATATTGATTGAGGAAAAAATGAAGCTGCTGCAAACAGACAACTTGGGGGCGTACCTGCGGAAAATGGCGATTGACGGCTATATTATGGGACGCTGAACGCAAAGGGACAAGTTGGAAAGCAAAGCTGAAAGCGTTGATAGACATTACCATACCAAAAGCGAAAGATTTTGATGATTTCCTGCGGCTCATGGAAGCGGCGGGCTATGAGGTAAAGCGGGGCAAGTTCGTTTCGTTCCGTGCGCCGGGGCAGGAACGCTTTACCCGTTCTAAGACGCTTGGGGAAGCCTACACCGTGGAAGCCATAACGGAGAGGATTGCCGGGACATACCGGGCGAAGCCGAAAGCGTTAAGGCAGGAAAAAGCGGGCGTTTCCATGCTCATAGACATTCAGAACAGTATCAAGGCAGCGGAAAGCAAAGGCTATGAACAGTGGGCGAAGATACACAACTTGAAGCAGGCGGCAAAGACTTTGAATTTCCTAACGGAGCATGACATTTCAGAGTATGAGCAGTTGCAGGCGGTTCTTGATGAAGTGCATACGGAAAGCGAAAATACCGCCGCCACGCTGAAAGGCTTGGAAAAGCGGCTGTCCGACATATCCCTTTTGATGAAAAACATATCCGCATACCAACAGACAAAGGCGGTCTATATGCAGTACAAAAAGGCAAAGGACAAAGAAAAGTTCCTGCGGGGCAATGAGAGCAGCATTATCATTCACGAAGCCGCCGCTAAGACGTTGCAGGCGGCAAGGAACGGCGGGAAGCTGCCCGATTTCAAAAAGCTGCATACAGAGTATAAGGAGCTTACGGAGAAGAAAGACAAGTTATATCAAGAGTACGGGAAGCTGAAAAAGAAAGTGAAGCAGTACGACACAATCAAGCAGAACGTAGACAGTATCTTGCGGCAGGCGAAGCAGCCGGAACGGGAGAAACAGACAGAGAGGTAATGCGGACAGTTAGAATGTGCGTGTAAGGCGTTTTAAGGGCATTTCCGGGGCGTTTTGTAGTGCAGGTAAATACCTATTGCCGCCCGAAAAAGGGCTTCTAAGCGTCCACAAGGGCAGAAAAAGACACCGGGGAATGACAGTCTTTCAATCATCATTTCCCGGCGTTTTTCCGCTGAATTTATAGCCGACACCTAACACGGTTTTTATGTAGGTCGGGTTTTTGCTGTCCGGCTCTATTTTTTTCCGCAGGTTGCAAATCACATTTCCAACGCTCGAATGGCAGCTATCGCTATCCATGTTCCAGACGGCTTCAAATATCTGTGTTCTTGTGAGGACAATGCCGGGATTGGAAGCAAGGAATACAAGGGTACTGTATTCAAGACGGGTAAGGTTGACTTCTTTCCCTGCTTGAATTACCCGGCGTTGGGACTGCCTTATTTCCAGTCCCGGAAACGATAACACGGAAGCGGGGGCAATCTGCGTAGGCTCAAACTGTATATAATCAGCTATTGCCGATATGATTTTGTCTATTACTTTTTCTTCCTGTTCATTAAGTGTCAGCAATATCATTTTACCTATGATACCACCTCCCTGTGAACTTTTATCTAAACTAAAGTGCGTTTGCTGTAAGCTGTTTCAAAATATCCCCAATATCATTATCAATACAAATAGACTGCTTCTTGATTTCTGCCGGAATATAGGCTTCTGATAGATTGATACATACATAAGCAGCATTGGGATTGCTATATGTCATTTGCCAGAATGGGTATTTGATAATTCCCGGCGTATTGCCGCCAACACCCAATTCCAGATATAAAATGTCTAATCCTTTATGACGGCGTATAAAGTCTTGATACCGTTCTGCCGCTGTATGCCAGCCGCTATCTTCAACAAAGGTACTATCTGCCCTTAAATTCATTGACATAGGCGCACCGCATACGGGACAATGGGGAATTAGCCCGGACGGAATACGCATATTTTTCTGTTCGGCAACCATTTTTTTAATAATGGTTTCATTATCATAAGTCGTATCGTGACAAGGTTTTGAGCACTGCCATAACCCATAATCGCCCTGCGTATAAAACAGTCTGTGTTTATCAAAACCCGCCTTTTGGAAACAGTGGTCTACATTAGTCGTCAAAACAAAATAATCTTTGTCCTGTACCAAATTGTATAAATCGTTGTATACGGATTTCGGCGCACTTTGGTAACGGTTGATAAAAATGTAGCGGCTCCAATACGCCCAATGTTCCTCTAATGTCTTGTATGGGTAAAAGCCTGCGGAATACATATCCTTAAAACCATATTTTTCTATAAAGTCCGCAAAATTATCTTCAAAGCGTTTCCCGGAATAGGTAAATCCGGCAGAAGTAGACAGTCCCGCACCTGCGCCGATTACAACAGCGTCCGCATTTTCGATTTTCTTTTTTACTTTTTCTACGGAACGCCTTACCTGCGTATTATCCCAATAACTGCTTATAGATTTTGTAGTCGCTGTCTTTGAATACATTAAAAACCACCTCCAGACTGTTTTGATTTTCCTTTTGATAGTCCTGTACCGTCTGTATTGCTATTTCGGCGGCTTTTTCATTGGGAAAATGAAACTCTCCCGTAGAGATACAGCAAAAGGCGACACTTTTCAAATGATAGGCTGCGGCAAGTTCCAGACAGGAACGGTAACAGTCTGATAACAGGTTTTGGTCTTTCACGGTAACTGTCCCGTGGATAATCGGACCGACAGTGTGAAGAACGTAACGGCATGGAAGATTATAGGCTTTTGTGATTTTTGCTTTTCCCGTAGGTTCTTCTGTTTTCTGCTTTTCCATGATGCGGAAACATTCCAGACGAAGCCCTATGCCTGCGGCAGAATGTATCGCATTGTCTATACACCCGTGACAGGGAACGAAACAGCCTAACATGGCGCTGTTACTATGACAATGACCTTGTTGTGGCGAAAGCCGACGGTGCGCCGATTGCCGCGTCGTGGGTATCTTCACAGTTTGGAAAGATACCGCCTTATCCGCCCTGCTGGTAAACCAGTTGATTGACTGCGTTACCGTCAACAGCGCAGAGGACATTCATGTGAAATTCAAATTTGAGAGCGGCTTTGAGCGGCTGATGGAGGTGCTGGAAGATGTATAAACCCTATGTGATTGGCCTTTATATCCGGCTTTCCTCCGAGGACAGCAAGGTGGGGAGTTTCAGCATTGAGAACCAGAAGCGGGCGCTTCACCAGTACGCCGATGCGATGGAGGATGCCGCCCATGCGGAGGTATTGGAATTTGTAGACAACGGTTACAGCGGGACAAACTTTGAACGGCCCGCCGTGCAGGAACTTCTGGACAAGGTACGCGAGGGCGCGGTCAACTGCATCATCGTCAAGGACTTTACCCGTTTTGGGCGCAACAGCATTGAGGTCGGATATTTTATGGAGCGCGTCTTTCCGCTGTATGGGGTACGGTTTATTTCCCTGAATGACGGCTTTGACAGCGATACGCTGCATGGCGACACGGGCGGTATCAATGTGGCGTTTCAGTACCTGATCAGCGAATTTTACAGCCGTGACCTCTCCATCAAGTACAAAACCGCCAAGTATGTGAAATTCCGGCGGGGAGAATACCAGAGCGTGTTATGTCCCTACGGTTACCAGAAAGGCACGGACGGGCGCATGGAGCCGGATGAGGAAACAGCCCCCAATGTCCGGCTTATCTTTGAACTGGCAGGGCGCGGCTGTACTTCCAGCGAAATCATTCAGGAACTGTACGAGCGCAAAATCCCCACACCAGGCGAATACAAAGCATCCAAGGGAAGAAAGATTCACGATATTTCCAGAACCCATCAGATTTGGCAGAGATCGACCATTCGGAACATCTTGCTGGATGAACGCTACATTGGCACTTCGCTGACTGCCGCCAGCCGTTTGGCTATATCCGTATAGCGTTCCATTTGATTTTCCAGCGCTTTCTGCTTACTTTGAAGCTGCTGCACACGCAGGACTGCCGTTTCGATTTTCTGTGTATAGTCGGCTTTCATTTCGTGATACTCTGTGCCGGTCAGGATGCCGGTAACGAAGTTCTCATACAGGCTGGTTAAGAATACCCGGTTGCGTTCCGTTTCCTGCTGTAACTTAGAGATTTCGGCGGTCATTTCCGCCTTTTTCGCAGTGATTTTGTAATCCTGATGTTTCAGCTTTGCGTGGGTTCCCACCACAACCTCGGCGTGTTTGCGGATAATGGCTAAAAGCGCGTCAAACAGCCTTTTTTCCGGCAGATGGGTAACACCACCCGGACAATACTGAACGCCCATCCGGTCATTGGCAATACAGCGGTAGGAGTATATCCCCCGTGACCTCTGCCGGTGCAGGTTCTTCCCGCAGCAGCCACAGAAAATACGTCCCCGGAGAATGTTCTCCGTGTAGGGGATTTTTTCCGTCCCCTGCTTTGCCGCCGCATGTTCCCGGACAGCCTGCACCCTTTCGTACAGTTCGCGGGCAATCAGCGGTTCATGGGTTCCCCGCACGACAATCCATTCAGAGCGGTCAGTGGGAACCTGCTTGTGGCCGACCGTTTTCGATTTCCCCTGCACCATATCGCCCATGTAGACTTCATCCGCTAAAATCTTGGAAACTGTCCATGTCTGCCATTTTCCGCTGCCCATGAGCCGCTTATTGGTAATCAGGCCGGTTTGAGCCAGATAGTGACCGGGCGTAGGATAGCCGCTTCAATGCCAAAGGTGATGTACTTGGTCTTTGTCAGGCCGTTGTTCCCCCT